>JBILDG010000020.1:0-14588 GCA_044352715.1 Chthoniobacterales bacterium
TTTTTCCTGAAGAAGACTTTTATCTTCCCTCGACGGAGGTTCTGCAAATGGAGGCGTCCAGACCATCCCGCGGGCATTTTAATGTTTTGCACCAACACAGCATGCTGAGGGCTGACTGTTATTTTCCCGGGGTCAGCCAACTTGCGCGATGGGAACTGGAGCATCGCAGACAACTCCGCGTGGGAGGTTACGAAGCGTGGTTCGCGCCGCCAGAAACTGTGGTGGCTCACAAGATGATTTTCTACCGCGAGGGACATTCGGAAAAACACCTCGAGGACATCAGAGCCATCCTGTCGGCAGGCTCGATCACAGATGAAAAAGTTTTGCTGCACTGGATCGACAAGCTCGGACTGCAAAACGAGTGGCGCCAAGTTCTGGGCCGATAGCTCGGCGTTGCGTGCGTTTGATTAGGAACTTTAAGCCGAAGCGTGGCTGAGCTGCATTTCGTAGAGCTTTCCGGGTAGGTATCGGATTTTCGAGGAGTTCGGCGGGACATTTTCGTTAAAATATCGACTTCGTGTATACATGAAATTGTGAAAACAATCACAATAGACGATGAGGCTTACGGTCTGCTGAAGATGTGGAAGGCCTCTGGCAAGGAGTCGTTTTCCAAGGTGATCATGCGGGTCGTTCCCGTTACTGGTACTCTTGGGGCCTTGTTGGTCTTCGTAGATGAGGCTGGAACGTCATTACTGACCGGCAATGACACCATGGAGGATGCGATCGATATCAGGCCGACCGTCAAACACGATCCATGGAGCTGATCGCCGACACGTCTTTTTTGGTTGGCCTGTGGCGCAAGCAGTCGTTGGCCGTAGATTTTGCTCAAGCCAACCGGCAGAGGGTTCTTGGAACAGCTTGGATTGTGCTTGGGGAATTCTGGCACAGCGCGGACAAGGCCGGTCATAGCACTGAAGTGGTGAGAAAATTCCTCCTTGCCGGGCTTCCGATCTATGATGTTGCCGATGTTGTGCCGATCTATGCGCGCGTTTGTTGCCAAGCACAGGAAAAAGGCTTCTACAGTGAGATCGGTCAGAACGACCTTTGGATCGCGGCGACGGCTTTATCCAAAAACTTTCTGCTGGTGATGGCCTACTCCCTGAAAGAGTACGGTTGAAGAGTGAAGTTCTGCGCCTGAAAAGGAAGCCTAACCAATGAAAAAGGGTCGATTTAGCGAAGAGCATATCATCGCGATCTTGCGAGAAGTCCAAGGAGGCGGCAACACGCGTGCGATGTGCGCTGCGCATAACATTTCCCGCTGATCAGACAAAACGAAGTTAGGCCGGCTGCCTCGCGAGACTCGTCTACGATGGCACTTACCTACACGTGGAAGCCCGAAGGGGTAGGTGCAGCTGGGGCAAAACGGATAAATTGAAAGCTTCCATGACAAGTTGCACGACGAGCGCTAGAACCGCGAACTCTTCGGCAGACTGCTTGAGGCACGAATCATCATCGAAACTAGGAGGATCAAATACAGCGAGTCACGCCCTAGCAGCTTGCTCGGCTATCAAGCACCGGGGGAGTTTGCGAGGCGCAGCGATTCCGGGCTCCCTACACCCAAGGTTGCCATCTACACCAAAACCAACCACAAACAACAACCAGCAAAACTTCAGATCTGATTTGTCCCACTTGCGGGGTCGGGCCATTGATCATAAATGAACCAGACTGCGCCCCTAAACTAAAGTATTATCAGAGGCGCCATGATCCAAAGGTAGCGCAACGACGACTCTGGCTCCTTATGTGTCAGCGCCGAGACTGCTGCTCACGCCGTACGGCGGATTGGCAATGCCGGGCGGCCAGACGGGCCTCGACCATCATTCTTGCTACGTCTGGCATCGCATATCGGGCCTTCCAGCCGATCTGACTCCCGGCGCGAGAGACATCCGCCCGGCCGGATTGAATCTCGCTTGGACGCGCCAGATTTGGATCTCGTACGACGTGCCTCCGCCAGTTGAGCCCGACCGCACGAAATACTTCTGCCACGAAATCCTCGAGGCTGCTCGTGACGCCGGTCCCGATCACGTAGTCCTCCATCGAGTCACACTGCAGCATTCTGTGTATCGCGACCACATATTCAGGGGCCCAGCCCCAGTCGCGCCGCACGGAAAGATCACCCAGCGCGAGCGTCTGCTGCTCGCCGGCGGCGATTCTGCATGCACCAGCAACGATTTTCTGCGTGACAAACCACTCTGGCCGCAACGGGCTTTCGTGATTGAAGAGGATGCCCGTGCAAGCGGCGATTCCATAAGCAGCGCGATACTGTGCGATTTGCCAAAAGGAAGACGCCTTTGCTATGCCGTAGGGACTGCAGGGGCGGAGCACCGTTTTTTCGCTGGCTGGCTCATCGCCGCTGTTGCCAAACATCTCGGAACTGCCGGCGTTATAGAAGCGTATCGGCAGGTCGAGCATTCGGATCGCTTCGAGCAGATTCACTGTTCCGACAACGATACTTTCAAACGTCTCGACGGGTTGTTCGAACGAAATCCCCACCGATGTTTGCCCGGCAAGGTTGTAAATCTCGTCAGGCGCGGCTCGGGAAATAACTTGCATCGTCGATCGAAAGTCAACGAGCGACATCGATTCGACCGCGACACGGTCTCTGATGCCGAGCCGCTCGAGGTTGTTGAACCGACTAGCTTGTGCATCTCGGCTGGTGCCGACGACATTGTAGCCGAGGCCGAGCAGATGGGCGGCCAAGTATCCACCGTCTTGCCCGCTGATGCCGCAGATCAGTGCGGTCTTGCCGGGTCGTTGTTTCGTTCTCATGCCGGGACACTAGCAAAAGGCCTCTGTCTTCCGAATAGCATTTACTGGCCGCAAAACGGTCAAAATCGAAAGGATCCCAGACAAAAATCGGCGCGGTCGCGGTAACACGGCGTGTCCAACGGGGAAGGGAACACTTCATCGGTCTTTTCCAAACGCATGTCATAGGCCCGCACCAGTGTTATCTCCAGCACCGACGGCAGAGGCACACCACCGACGATGGAGTATGGACGATGGTTATTGGCATGGATGTGAACCACGCGATGATCGGCAGTGAGCACTGCAACGGCCTGCTCCACTAGCTTCGCGAAATCAGGCTCGGCCAAGCGTTCGAGGTAATGAATCTCGAGAACGATCTGCTTGAACTGCCTCAAGCAGTCTGACGGCAGAGCCGCGAGCACCTCCCATTCGCAGCCTTCGATATCACACTTGAGAAGCAAATCGCTGCGGCTGCGATGCCCGTTAATTTCAAGAAGCCTAGGAAGCGTCTCCAGGTCAGTCGTCACGCTCGATCCCAGCCCCTTCTTCGACCAGTGGAAGCGAGCATGCTGGAGCGGTAGGCCATCGATGGTGTGGTCGTATTGAAAGACTTCGATGCCCCTTTCGGCCATGTAGAGATCCCACGAAACTTCGTCGCAGATGCCGACGGAATAGGCGGCTGTGATGCCGTCGAAATCATCGAGCATCACATAACCCCCATCACACTCCTTGCCGATGCGAATCTTCTGCCGCTCGACCGCTCGCATTGGCTCCAACCGCTTCAGGATGGCGAGTACGGTGCGTTGTACGCGTTCCGAGTCGTCGTAGAGAAAGCCGTCGGTGGCCGTTGTTCTTCGGGTCACGAATTCGGGGGTGGCGATAAGTTTCCGGACCAGATCTCGAAAGTCGGTGCAGGACTCCAGGAAGTGATTTATTTCTGCCGCGGAGTGCGGATGCCTACCCACAATGTTTGCAAAGCACCAGACGACGTCCGCATGCGTGAGGCTTTCTTTTCGAGTCTTGAATCCGAACATGAGAGACTTTGCTTGCCTATGAAACTGCTTGCCCGCGCCCGAGGCTGCGCTTCACCTCTCGCAGCCATTCGCGGGCTGCTCTCGCCCGGGCAAATGGAAACAGCGCCTTTTTGAGACGGTTCTGCTTTTTCGCCTGATTGGCCGGCGTCGATATCGGGCTTGCTAGTTTAGCATTTCGTTGTGCCAACCGCTGCATCGCGATCCACCCTGGCGCCCAGGTTTTCTCCGACAACTCACTGGCCCACTCCTGCGCCCGACCTATTTGCTGAAACGTTTCGCATAGGTAGTCAAAGAGATCGCTCCGAAGGGGCAAGATCCTGCCCTCAAGTTCGCTCATATGGTTCGCGGCTGCGCCTGTCAGCGGCTTTTTTGATGTCACCCACGCATCAAGACGTTCGAATACCGTTACCAGAGGTTCGACGATGCTCTCCCATTCTGGAACGTCACTGGGGGCTCCGGCGGCGATACGAAGGCGGCGCTCGATTTCCAGGTCCTGATAAAAAACGAGGTCTTCTCTCCCGACCAGTCGGGGATGCATCGCCGCGAGGATCGTGCGCATGGTGCCGACGCGCCGCATCCGCTCGAAAAACGTTCGCGCTGTCATCCGATGTAGATGGTATCCGACCGCATCTACGAGGTAACGCAATTTCAGCCCGCGCTGCGAGAGCCGATATCCCAGTTCGACGTCTTCATACGCGGCGTAACGAAATGCCTCGCTGAAGATCTGCTCGAGATCCGCAGTCAGTGCCCGCTTCCACGAGACGTTCGACGTGTACAACCGGTCGAAGGGCACTTCCTGCTGATCGTTCAACGCTCGGTAGCCGAATTGCTGGCCGCCCGCCCCCACAATGTGGTCGGTAAACCAATCGCGATTTATTTCGGGGTGCCAATCGACTCTGCCCACGAACGCGGCTTCGGTTTCAGGGTGCCGGCGATGGGCATCACGATGGCGCGCGATCAGGTCAGGCGCTGGGATGATGTCGTCGCCCGTGACGAGGACAATCTCTCCTTCGGCCTCTTCCAGCCCGAGATTCCGCGCGGCTCCCGGCCCGGGGGAACCGTAATTGTCGATTACCCGCGCCCGCAGCGCCGTGCCGAACGACGCAACTATTTCACGAACCGCCCCGCTGTCGCCATGATCATTGACGATGACCAACTCGAAGTCCTGGTCAGTCTGAGCTGTGAAGCCTGCCAGTGTCTTCGTGAGTTCCGCTGGCCGGTCCTTCGTCGGCATGATGACCGACAGCGGCAAAGTCGCCGACCGCCGCCGGCGGGCGCTCTTGGCTTCCACCTCGTCGCGCCACTGGTGCAACGCCTTCACGAGAGACCGCGCGGCGTTTTTCCAGGTGTAACGGCCGAGTACATGGGCCCGTGCCACCGCCGCCGCCTCGTCGGCGGCCTTGGGATGAGCGAGATACGAACGGAGCGACTGGACGAGCGAATCCTCGCGGACTTGGCACCAATACGCTCCCGGTCCCACGAGGTAGTGATCGGTGTCGTAGCACTGGCCGACGTTGATCTCGTCGAATTCGAGCGGCAAGAAGCCCCCTGCGGGCGCATATTCCATGGGTCCGCCAAACGCTGGCATCATCACCGGTAGCCCCACGGCCATCGCGTCGATGATTTTCATGGCGTAGCCCTCACCACGGAAGGGAGATACCATCAGGTGCATCTCGCCATAGAGCCGAATCAGATCTTCTTTGCTGAGGAACCGCTCGTGCCACACCACCTTGGGGAATGTTGGCTTGGCCGCGATGAGGTCGCGCAACTGTCGTGAGCCAGAGGAGGCGCCGTAGTCTTTGATGTGGATCTCGACGGGATCGTGCGGCGCATACGCCTTTGCGAAAGCCGGGATCAGGATGTCGGTTCCATAGCGGTAGAGGTCGTGGGAGTTTGTCACCACCAAGAGCCTGCGGACCGCGTCATCGACAACCGGTTTGCCGGCCGGATAAAGGGATTCAATCTCGGGGGAATACCCCGGCGCCACCACTGCGCACTGGGTAGCCGGAACGCCCAGGTCCTGCAGGCTGTCGCCGCAAAACGAGCTCATGGGGAGCTTGCGGACACCGTTCGTGACGAGATTTCGACTCCATATGTCGAGCGGTTGCAACTCGCCGCGAAACCGATAGTTCGTGACGAACAACTCTGCGTTGATCTTGCCCGAGACCTCCTGCATGAGAAACTGCGGCCAGTAGTGATTGAGCTTGATGTGGTACGTCCGGTAGGGCCGGTCGGTCATCAGCGCGGAGAGCCGCGGCCGGAGCCGCTCCTCGAGCGTCGGGGAGAGTGCGCTCGTGCGAGGGATACTGACTCGCTCGCCGATATCGGCGAGCGCGACGGCCAATTCGCCCGCCACCCAGGTCAATGCGCTTCCCTGCGAAAGATCGATTGCCAGGTGAATGCCCTCATCGCCATGCGGCTGCCGAGGTGCGAAGTCAGCGGCTTGTGTCTCGAATATTGGGTTGTCCATCATGGTGCCGCCGTCCGATACGGATCTCAGGCAATGTGGTCCGAGACCCCGATGCGGTTTCGACACATCAGACTACAGCGTTGAAGTGGGCAACAGCCTTTTCGTAAAGCACCCGATCTCGCTCAATAAATGGCTCGATCTGCCGGATGAACTCTGACAGTTCACACCCCTCGGGACGGTGCACGACTTCTCGGCGGATGAGCTGCGAAATGCCCGTGTGAAACCGCGCGTCGAACGCCGCGCATGACTCGGGGAACCGCTCGGTCAGCCCCACGAAATCGAGGGTTTGGAGCCTTGCCATCGCCCGCGCTAGGACGGCGTCGTCAACTGTCTCGACCTGATGCGGATCACAGACCCCATCCGCACCCAAGATTCGGGTCTGGAAATCGGCGATGTTGCTATTCATGAACTGCACGTCCTCGAGCAACGCGGGCACCGGGACTTTCAACATGCAACTAAATTGTCCAAGCATCGAAAGCGACCTTTGAATCGGTTCCCGAAGAAACGTCGTGGTCTGGTAGCGACGCGGCAGCATGTCAGCCATGGCCGCTGTGAAATGGCCGACGAGCACGTTGTGCGGCGGTATTTTGGCGTAATCCCGGAGCAACTCACTGCCAAGCGGATACCAACCGTTCGGCAGGTGTCCCAGATAAAAGTCCCCGGGATAGACCAGTCGGGGTCCGTATTCGTCCTGCAGCATCCGCCGCAGCGACGTGCCCGCGGTCTTGGCGATGTGGATGACAAGGATCCGTTCAGGCCGCCACGCGGTTGCAATTTGACCCCGTATATGGCCGAGCGTTCGCTCGACCCAACGCTTCAATCTTGACATGCAGTTTGCTCTATTTGCCTTCGGCTTTTCAGCCACCTATTGAAGAGACTATATGTTACCTATTGTCGCGACCATCTTAATACGATATCAATCCCCACTTCTATGAGTCGAGGGGAAAAGATTGTGGTGGAGCAGGCAGTGAGGATCGGTAGTCGAATCCGTGACATCATCATGACGGCACCCGGCTTGGGAGGCCTCGTGCGCCGCCTTCGTAATCTCCTAAGGCCGCTACGATCACGGCATCGTGTCTCTTGCCCGGGATATTCCGATTGGGTTCAGAGTTTCGACACTCCGTCCCCCCTGGATATCGATCGTCATCGCCACGAAACTGCGGCCTTCCGACTCCAGCCCACGATCTCCATCCTAATGCCCGTGTTCGACCCTGATCCAGCGATCCTCGATGCGGCCATCCAATCGGTTCGCGATCAATCGTATAACCGGTGGGAGCTCTGCATCGCCGACGACTCCTCGTCAAATCCTGCCGTCGCTGATGTCCTCCGTAGCCATAGCAACGCTGACCCACGCATCAAGCTCCATTTCCGCAATGCACGTGGCAACATCTCGGCAGCATCGAACACGGCGCTTGAGATGGCGACCGGAGACTATGTCGCGTTGTTCGACCACGACGACCTGCTTCCCCCGCTAGCCCTCCACTGGGTTGTGGAATCGATCAACCGACATCCCGATGCCCAGATCCTCTACTCCGACGAAGACAAGATCGATGAGCAAGGCCGCCGATTCGACCCATATTTCAAGAGCGATTTCAATCACGTGCTTTTACTCGCCCAAAACATGATCTCCCACTTCGGGGTGTATCGCCGCGATCTCGTGGTGAGCGTGGGAGGGTTCCGCTTGGAATTTGAAGGCTCTCAGGATTATGATCTCGTCCTGCGGTGCGTGGCTGCAGTCTCGCGAGATGCGATTGTGCACATCCCGCGCGTTCTTTACCACTGGAGGGCGATAGCGGGCAGCACGGCACTCTCGCCGACGGAGAAGCCCAGCGCGGCCAGTGCCGCGCAGCGGGCCGTCACCGAGCACGTCCGGCGGTTCGACAGCGGTGCCACGGTTGAACCGGCCCCGGAGTCGCCGATGCATCTTCGCATCCGGCATTCATTGCCGTCACCGGCGCCGCTTGTGTCGATCGTCATCTGCACCCGCGATCACGAGTCGCTTCTGCGGACCGCCATCGAATCAATCAGCAACAAGACGACCTATCCAAACTATGAAATCGTCGCCCTCGACAACGGCAGCCGCGACGCCGCCACGCTCGACTATCTGGCTTCCATCTCGGTCCTGCCTGGCATCACGGTGATTCGTGATGACTCGCCCTTTAACTATTCCCGGCTGAATAACACTGCCGTCAGTCACACGCGCGGCCAAGTGATCTGCCTGCTGAACGACGACATCGAAGTGCTCACGCCCGAATGGCTCGAAGAGATGGCTTCCTTCGCCGTCCAGCCGCATGTTGGTGCCGTCGGGGCCCGGCTTTGGTATCCCGACGGCACGCTGCAGCACGGCGGCGTGATCATCGGAATCGGTGGTGTCGCCGGCCATGCCCACCCGCGGCTTCCCCGGAATCAGCCCGGCTATTTCAGTCGCGGCGTGCTGCAACAGGAGTTGTCGGCCGTGACCGGAGCCTGTCTCATGGTGCGTCGCGACGTCTTCGACGAAGTGGGTGGGCTCGACGAAAAGATCGCCGTCGCGTTCAACGACGTGGACCTTTGCCTGCGGCTTCGCGCGGCCGGCTACCGCAACATCTGGACGCCATTCGCCGAACTGATTCACCACGAATCGGCCTCGCGTGGCTACGAAGATAACCCCGAAAAGATCGCCCGTTTTCAGCGGGAAGTCCTTTTCATGGAGGATCGATGGGGAGCCGTGCTCGACAGCGACCCCTATTACAACCCCAATCTCTCGATGCATGCGGGAGATTTCACACTCGCGTCATCTGGGCCTTCGATGGTACGGCGGAGGGTAGCCTGATGTTTCGTTTGCCCATGTTCCAGAGATCGACCACCCGAGAAAACATCCTGCTGAGAGGCATCGACCAACGAGCCCTTGGTCTGGAGATCGGGCCGAGCCATCGACCGGTGGCCGCAAAACGAGATGGCTTCAATGTACGCATCCTCGACCACCTTGATGCTACTGGTCTGCGGGCCAAGTATGCTGACCACGGCGTCGATATCGCCGCCATCGAAGAAGTGGACTACGTCTGGCGGGGTGAAACCCTCGAGGATCTTGTCGGCGGCGAGCAATTCGACTGGATCATCGCCAGCCACGTCATCGAGCACGTGCCCGATTTCATCGGATTCCTCGGTTCGTGTGAAAGGATTCTCGCGCCCGGCGGCCTACTCTCGCTGGCGGTTCCAGACAAGCGTTACTGCTTCGATTGCGAACGGGAAAACTCCTCGCTGGCCCGCATCATCGATGTCGGTCTCGCGAAGCCGACGAATCATTCGCCAGGAATCGCCGCAGAATACTTTCTGAAGGTGCGCCGCAAGGGGGGGCAGATCGCGTGGCACGAGGGGCATCAGGGCGCCTTGGAGCCAGTGCATGGGCTGCAAGATGCCCTGCAGGCGATGGCCATGGTACAGCAAGGCCACTACTATGATCTCCACGAATGGGTTTTCACGAGCGATTCATTCCGCCAGATCATTCGCGACCTCGGTGATCTCCGATTGATCGGCCTGAGGGAACGATTCTTCAGCCCCACGCAGGGCTGTGAATTTTTCGTCATGCTTGAAAAGGCGACCACCAATGGAGTCGCCGCCTAGGATCAGGAGTTGCCGAATGTTCAGCATTTTCGCACGACAAAAGCCGGCTCGTCGGGCACCCGCCGCGGAGGCCGGCATTTTAGACGCCTACTGCATGCAGCCGCCGGGGCCACAGCAGGTGCTCGACATCTTCCGCGGTGAGTGGTCGTCGGCGATGCCGGCAGAGAGCGGCCTCCAGACTCAGCCCGGCCGGGCGCCACTCTTTGAAGATGATCGAGTGACATGGGCCGTCACTCAGGCGGGTGGCGTGAGCGGGAAGCGCATCCTCGAGATCGGACCGCTCGAAGGCGGCCACACCTATATGCTCGAGCGGGCCGGCGCCGCCGAGGTCGTCGCCGTCGAGGCCAACACGCGGTCGTATCTCAAATGTCTATGTGTGAAAGAAGTGTTTCAGTTGCGGGCCGTCCGCTTCCTGCTGGGCGACTGTGTGTCGTTCATGGAGCGAGATCCCGGCGGTTGGGACATGGTGTTCGCCAGCGGCATCCTCTATCACATGAAGGATCCGATGGGCTTCCTCGCGCTCCTGCCGAAGATGGCGCCGAAGTTGCTTCTTTGGACGCATTATTTTGACGAGTCAATCGTTCGTGCTACGCCGGCGCTGGCTCACAAGTTTGGGCCGCTCGAGAAGTCCTCTCGTAACGGTTTCGCGTTTGAGTTCGTCGAACAGTCATACAAGGAAGCCCTCCAGTGGAGTGGCTTCTGCGGCGGCTCCGCGGCGACGAGCCTGTGGCTCACGCGCGACACGATCCTCGGCTTCCTGCGCCATCTCGGCTACAGTCGCATCGAGGTGTCTTTCGAGACGCCCGACCACCCCAACGGCCCCGCGTTCGCGGTCTACGCCGACAGCGGTGAAGTTGGCTGGCCAGCCTGAACTACGACGCCACGTTTCGATGCGGTGGTGAGTAATGGCGGGCGTACGCCCGGTAGTCGCAGGCGTAGATCTTCTGCACCAGCGGGATGGTCTCGTTGTCGAGAAGCAGTGCCGCCGAAGGCACGCCGAGCTCGTCGAGCGTCTTGACAGTGGCCGGTAGGCTTGAGGCATCGCTCGGCCAACGATGACTGCTGGACGGATGGTTGTGGTGCGCCGACTCGCTCAAAGCCTGGATGTCGACATGCGGCAGGCCGCACAGCCGCTCCGTCTCGGCGAGGCGGATGGCGATATTTTCCAGCGGGATGATATCATCGACGTGCGGATCGTAGGCGTAGTTATACTGTGGCCGCAGATGCGGGTCCCTAAGCGAGCCAAAATCGTCGATATCATGGATGAATTGTAGAAATTGCCGGAAGGAGTACCCCTCTTGTGATCCCAGCCCATGCTCCGCCTTCCAGTTGTCCAGCATCACCTCTCCATGCCACCCCTGCGGCGCGACTCGCAGGTAATGCAGATACGCACTCACGACCCGTTGCGCCGGGTCACGGATTACCTTAATCACCCGAAAACGATCCGACCGCACCGCCCGCCGGCAAAGCCGCTCGTACCCCGGCTGCTGAAAAAGTCGCTCCATGCGATAGTTGTGGGGCCATGCGTTATAGCGCAGCGCTTCTTCGAGCTTTCCTGTGTGCTTGAGGAACCACTTCAGCACCGTCGTGCATCCGGCCTTCGGAGACCAACAGCAGACCACCGGGAAGCTCTCTTCCACGAGTGGGAGCAAGACCGATGCGCGACGTGCCTTCGCCCGTCTGATCATCGCGTGAACCCAAGCGCTGAGCCGACTCATCTCTGGAGCCGTGAGCATTTTGAGGTGTCAATCATCGTGGACGCCGTCGGCATGCTGAATCGGCGCGCCACTTGGTCCCGGGTGCTTCCTTGGCTGTTGTAGGCCCTGAGGATGCGTTGGAGTAAATCCAAAGAGAGGATCTTCATGACCTATTCGTGCCGGGAATCCCAATCTGCTACAATATTATTCAAAATGCTCTAGGGGATTTCGGTGCAGGTTTAGATTACTTGGTCTACTTATTATTTATAATAAATAAAATATGTGAATTTTGCCGAATTCAAGAAGACAATCACCTCCACTTTTTTTGATACTGCGTATGTGCGGCAGTTGTTGCCCGATATTTCTTCTGCATATCTGGCCGTGCAGATCACAAGATGGAAAAACGCCGGCAAATTGCAGGCTATGCGGCGTGGTCTTTATGTCTTCGCCGATGCGGAAGGGTCATGGCCGGCGCTGGCCAACCTGATCGTTGAACCAAGCTATTTGTCGGGAGTCTGGGTTTTGGGATTCTACGGCATGATTCCGGAGGCAGTGTGGGAGTTTACCAGTGCTTGCAGGACGGCCCCCCCAAAATGGGCGCATATAGCTGATGCCCCGTGGCTGAACTGCATTTCGTTGAGCTTGCGGTAGGTGTCGACGGCGTTTTGAGCGGGGTTTAAGCTTGATAACAGCGTTTGAAATGAGAAAAAGCGACCGATGGGAAGATGCGGCGGATGTATGCGGGCGGCAGGATGAATTGATCCGCATGATGGAACCTGCGCGCCGTCTGCAACTTGCCCAAGAGCTTTTGCAGACTGCTTGGGAACACAAACAGTCGGGCCTGCGCTTGCAATATCCGGATTGGTCGGCGGAACAAGTTGGCGCCAAAGCGCGTCGCGTTTTTATCACGGGTTATGCAGGGGCTTGAGCTGATCACTGGACGACTGGAGTCGGCGGGTATTTCATACTGCCTCGTGGGCGGTTTGGCGGCGGTGGCCTACGGACGTCCTAGGCTGAATCTCGATGCGGACTTGGTGATTTCGCTCGGGCGTGATCGTGTGCAGGAGCTCGGACGAATTTTTCCGGAAGAGGACTTTTATCTTCCCTCGACCGAGGTTCTTCAAATGGAGGCTTCCAGACCGGCGCGCGGGCATTTCAATATCTCGAACCAGCACCGCATGCTGCGAGCTGACTGGTATTTTCCCGGGGTCAGTAAGCTCGCGAAGTGGGAGATGAAAAGTCGCCGCCGGCTGATACCGCCTTTTGTTACAAAAATTAATGTAATATGAGGAGTTGAAGTCTTTTTTTACATAAATTAACCTACCTCTATGATACCTCGCGCTATCGCCCCGGAGTTCCATCGGTTGCTGGAGGAATACCCGGTCGTGACCATCCTTGGCCCGCGCCAAGCAGGCAAAACCACCTTGGCCCGCCGCGAACTTCCAGAAGTCCCTTATTCAAATCTCGAGAGCCCGGAAGTGCGCGCCTTCGCTGCGGAAGACCCCAAAGCCTACCTCGCGCAATTTCCCGACCGTGTGATCATCGACGAAATCCAGCGGGTGCCTTTGCTGTTATCCTATATCCAAGCCATCGTGGACGAGGACCGGAGAAACGGACGCTTCGTTTTGACCGGATCGCACCAACCTCAAGTGCGCGCGGCGGTGTCCCAATCCCTCGCCGGCCGCGTCGCTCTGCTGCATCTTCTGCCCTTGTCGATCCGTGAGCTAAGAGCCGCGGGAACGACCTTTCCGTCGTTTGCGGACTATGCCTACCGAGGGTTCCTGCCGCGGATTTACGACCGTAAGCTGCGGCCGTCGGCGTGCTACTCGAATTATATGCAAACCTACGTCGAGCGCGATGTGCGCCAGCTGCTGCAACTGAAAGACGCATCCCTTTTCGAGAAATTCATCAAGCTTCTCGCTGGCCGGTGCGGCCAAATCCTCGAAGTCAGCTCTCTTGCGGCGGATACCGGAGTCGATGCCAAGACGGCGCGCAATTGGTTGGCCGTGTTGGAGGCGTCTTTCGTCATTTTCAAGCTACCTTCTTTCCACGAAAATTTCGGCAAGCGGGTCATCAAAGCACCAAAATATTATTTCACCGAAGTCGGCTTGCTTTCTTTTGTGCTGGGGCTGCGCGAACCGGCGCAAGTCGCCCGTGACCCACTGGTGGGTCAAATATTCGAAAATCTCGTCGTCATTGAGTGCCTCAAAGCGCGTTACAATCGCGGCGAAATGCCCGACCTGCACTTTTTCCGCGACAGCAACCGGCAGGAAGTGGATCTGGTTTCTCCGACTGCGGCTGGATTGCTCGCCGCAGAGATCAAAACTTCTTCCACTTTCAACACCGCCCTGCTCGGAGGTCTCAGGCGATTCCGTGAATTGGCCGGCGGAAAACAATGCCGTCCTTACCTTATTTACAACGGACAGCAATTCACCACGAGTGATGGCACTACCGCGCTTAATTTTGCCGACTGCGCGAACCTCTTCGATTGAGTGACGTTGCTCAGGCGTTGCCGTGGCTGAACTGCATTTCGTAGAGCTTGCGGTAGGTGTCGGATTTTTCGAGGAGTTGGGTGTGGGTGCCGGTGTCAATGATGCGGCCTTGGCTCATGACGACGATCATGTCGGAGGAGAGAACGGTCGAGAGGCGATGGGCGATGGCGACGACGGTTTTGCCGGCGGAGAGTTTTTCGAGCGCGGTTTGGATCATGCGTTCGCTCTCGGAGTCGAGAGCAGAGGTGGCTTCGTCGAGGAGGAGAACGGGGGCGTTCTTCAACAGGGCGCGGGCAATGGCGAGGCGCTGTTGTTGTCCGCCGGATAGCTTGCATCCTTTGTCGCCGACGATGGAATCGTAGCCGTCCGGTTGAGCGAGAATGAAGTCGTGGGCAAAAGCTTGGCGGGCGGCTTCCTCGATCTCTTCCTTCGTGGCGTCGGGGCGACCGAAGAGGATGTTGTTGTAGATGGTGTCGTGGAAAAGGAAGGTGTCCTGCGTGACGATGCCGATGTGTTCGCGCAGAGAATCGTGGGTGAGGCTGCGGAGATC
>JBILDG010000175.1:0-4520 GCA_044352715.1 Chthoniobacterales bacterium
CGCGAATCGCAGGCCCGTCTTTTCTCTCAAGGAGCTTGCGCATCGTGGCCCGTGGAATAGGGCACTGATACCAATCCGCCTCGGCGAGGCCCCGCTCGATGGCGCGCTGGGATTCCTCGCCGGTAAGGCTGTAGTCGAGATGCTTGGGAGGGCGGAGCAGGACGGTGGTGTGGTGTTCGTCGTTCATGGTGGTTGACGCCAAGATGGACGAAACGACTCCCCTCTGTCTTTTCTTGCGGTATCAAAAAGTGATCATATTTTGATGCCGTGCTCGAAAACCTGAGACTCCGAAAACGCTACGGAGGCTTTGTGTTTCTGGCCGATGCTGGAAAGGGTGTGCCATGGCTGGCAACACACCACCACGCGGAACTCGAGCTGAACATCGTTGCCCGTGGACGCGTCACCTACATTGTCGGGAAACACCGATACCAATTTGCCCAAGGAGAGTTGTTGTGGCTTTTCCCTGGGCAACCTCACCGACTGGTCGACCGCACTCCGGATGCCCTTTATTACGTGGCGGTTTTCAAGCAGTCCCTCATTCGAAAAACCTGTCTTGAGAAACAAAACGAGCCCCTTGGGAAAAACCGTCCGCCCGGGAAGATGATGCTGCACACTCCACTTGAGCATCACTCTTTCGAACTCGCCCGGCGCATGATGGATACACTGATCGCAGGCGCGCCCGACAATGATGCCCTGAACCGCGAGGCAGGTTTTGGACTCACGCCCGGCTTCCGATACGAACATGACGACCCGGATTTTCTTAATGCCGGCCTGGCGCATCTTCTTGTTTTTTGTTGGAGGAACCAAATCGCATCACAAGGAGCACGCCGCCCTGTCCCTCTCCACAATTCGGTCTTGAAAGCCCTCGACATTCTCGCTCGAAAGGATCAAGCGGAGAGCTTGGCCGCTCTGGCGAAAGAATGCGGCATGAGTCCCTCCCACTTGAGCCGCACGTTCCAAAAGCAAGTTGGCGTTTCCCTCAACCGCTACCGGAACACCGCCAGGCTCGAGCGTTTTTGGCAGGAGAGAAACCTTCCTCCGCAAAAAACCCTTGTCGAAGCCGCATTCGCAGCGGGTTTCGGCAGCTACGCCCAGTTTTACAAAATCTTCCGCGCCGCCTACGGACGCGGCCCAAGAGAAGGAATGTTGCCACCGCCCTCTCTCGGCTAGAGCGCTTCGCTCAAAGGCGCGATCTACTCCAAGCGGACTGGATGCGATATGATTCTGCCCCGATGGGAGCACTTCTCCATGGGCGTTGTTGCTTGTTACTGCTGATTATCCGTCGCAGGAGTGATTGACGCAGGAAGCACCGAGCGAATCTTTTCCGCCACTTGTTTGCCAAGTTGCTGGGAACCCGGTTTTTTGAAATGCACGTCGCCAGGCTTCACAAACATCTCCGATGAAAAAGTGGCACTGAGGGCATGCAGGTCGTTGATGGGAACACCTCGCGCCTTCATTACTTTTTCAGCGATGGCGTTGTATTTCACATCATCTCCCACATACCTCCCCGCCTCTTCCTCTGGCACAATGGTCGTGCTGGCCCAAACGAGCGAGGCTCCTGTTTTTTGCAAACGATCAACAAGAGCGTTCAGGTTTTTTTCGTAGTCTTCCGGTGAAACCGAGAGTTTTCCATTTACTTTGTCGCGGTTGCCTTGGTTTTTAGATTCGGGATTACGATAGCAAAGGTCCCAAAGCCCCCAATTGAAATGGATGACATCCCACTTCGTATCCCCCAGCCATTTATCCAGAAAGCGCAGTCCGCGAGGCGTATCGCCGCAATTCTCATTGGGCCTCGTAACGCCGGCCACCCCTTTGAGGGATTCCTTCACCACCGGAAAATACCCGATCGATATCGAGTCGCCGAGGAGAAGCACCTTCGGCAGGCCCTCCTCGCTTGCAGCAGTGTTGGCTTTGGCAAGGGCGGCCTTATCCGATTCAGGCGTGAAAAACTCCGCATTGTTTAATAAGGCGGATTTGCCCACGAAGGATGACATGGCCGTCGCAAAACGCTTCCCCATCTCCACGATACCAGCGGTGTTATAATGGAGGTTGTCATTCCCTTTGCTCAGCCCATCGCAATCGATCCAAGCATATTTCGGCGCAGGGCATTCAGCCTGTGCCTTGCGAACTTCCGGAGCACCGGCGTAGGGACCGGCAGGCGGTTCGAGAGGATTGACTCTCCCCGCCACAAATGCCATCTCGGGTGCGCCGAAGTCGCGTCGTGCGTCGGCGATCAAACTCTCCAAATTCGCAGCATAAGCCGCTGCAAGCTCAGGCTTGTGGGCGTCCGACTCGCCTTGCATCCAGAGCATGCCAACGATCTCGATCGGACGCGATTTCTTCGCTTTGAGCACCCTATCCAAGAGGGCGTAATACAGCCCATGCTTGATTAATGTCTCATTGTCCATGCTCTCGTGCTGCAACTCGAATGGCGGGTTGAAGGACTTTCTTTTCCAATGGCCGATGGGTCGTCCGGGAAAAGCGTATTTGATGATGCCCACCGGCTCGCCGAGCTTCTTGCTCATTTCCAGGGCAAAGGAAAGCTCCGGCCCCGGCTCGGCTTTGCCGTTGCTGGATGTTTTCGCATTCGGCCCGAGAGGAATCCACTTTTCACCATCGAAGATCAGGTTTTGCTGATCCGACTGAAGCTCCGTCGGCAATAAATTAGGATTTGTCAGCATCCCAACCATGTTGCTCTGGCCAGAGCACACAAAGACCTTGAGTGGCTTCGAGGTTTCCGAAGCGGGCGCGGCATTTTCGCCCGACAGAACAAGTCCGCCCGAGATAGTCAGAATCAAGAACGGTATCAGCACTGCGCAAAGCATTGTGTTAGTTTTTTGGCTAAGGATAGGACAACGGCGTGAGCCTAATTTTCGGGCTTGGCGTCAGCCCCGCGTCCTCTTGCAAGCACTTGTTGCAGATTCTCCGGGCCGGGCAGCCTTGAATTGATTCAGCACCACCGAGAGTTTCGCCTTCGCAGCGGATGCTGAATTGTCCAGTCTCGCATCGTCGAGTGGTGACTGCTCCAACGGATCGACGTCCATGTCGTAGAAGCGCCCGTCGGTATAGAGCTTGAAGCGCTTGTCGAACGCCAATTCCAGCAGGTTCGCAAGAGTCGGTGCATACCAACAGTAAATCCACTCGCGTGGTTGACATTTCTCGCCGCGCATCATCGGAAGAAAGCTGGCGCCGTCGAAGGGCACACCTTGGGGTAGTGGCGCTGCCGCGATCTCGCAAAAAGTGGGAAGAAAATCGGTGCAGTTCACCAACTCGTCACACACGGTTCCGGCCGGAATCACACCGGGCCAGTTTGCAATCATCGGCACATGCATGCCAGCACGGGTCGTGCTCCCCTTCCCTCCTTGGATTTGCTGTCCGCGCCACATTGACCGAATGGAGTCGTCGGTTCCATTATCGCCGATGAAGATAGTCAGGGTGTTGTCGCGGATGCCGAGTTCATCGAGTTTGGCCACGAGTTTGCCAACTGATTTGTCCATGTAGGAAACCATGTCCGCGAAATATCGCGGATTTTCTTTGAAATTCTTGAAGTCTTTGGAGGAATTCCAGTCTTTGCTGTCAGGCGTGGGTACAAACGGCCAGTGGGGCAATATATCTGTGTAATAAATAAGGAATGGACCGTCCTTGTGCCGTTGCATGAAATCGCAGGCATAGTTGGCAACTTCATCCGGCCCGTAGGAATCCGCAGGGTAAGTCACCACCTGCCCATTCTTTTCCAAAACCGGATCGCGATAACGTGTATCACGACCATGCCCATTCTTGCGCGGGAGAGCGTGTTGCCAGAGAAGCGCCTCGTCGAAGCCGACCTGCCGTGGGAGTTCGTGGGATTTGCCGAGTTGCCACTTGCCGACCATACAAGTCGAGTAGCCGGCTTGTTTAAGGAGGCTGGCGAATGTCTGGTCATTCGGGTTGATTTTGCCGAATCCGATGTAGTTTCGGACATTGCTTTGTCCGGTCATGATCTCCACCCGCGTGGGCGTGCACAATGGTTGCACATAGGCATGGTCGAAACGCATGCCTGTTTTTGCGAGGTTATCTAGGTTCGGAGTTTTGTAGGACTCCCCGCCATTCACACCCAAACACTCGTAGCCGATGTCATCGGCCAGAATCAGAAGGATATTCGGCCTCATTTGAGGAGAATCCGCGAAGGTGGGTTCCTGCCATAACAATACGAAAAATATGCAGGTAAAGAGGAGGTGAAATCTCATAGGGAGCGGAACATCACCTTCGAGGCTAATAGCAAAGCTTTGTTTTTTAAAGTCCGGCTGTCTGAATTTTCAGGACGCCGGCGATTGGGGACACCAAGTCTACGGGAAGCGTGGTTTTCAACCCCTCGCCGCTGATTTCAAAATCCATTTTCTTATCCGACCCCACGAGCGACACGGCTTCGATCTTACTGTCCAGCAGGCCGCCTTTGCGCAGCGGCTCAATGGTTAGAGCCTCTCCGGGCTTGGCTCCGTAAATAAACACATAGAGCGCCTTGTTATCCTTGCTGCGGGTGA
>JBILDG010000176.1:0-4507 GCA_044352715.1 Chthoniobacterales bacterium
GGCGTGATGGGCGGCTTTCCGCCACGGTCGGTTCCGAAAGCACGATAAAGTGCCTTGGCCCCATAGGCATGCATCGTTGCTCCGGCATTCGAAGATGGAGTCAATGAATCCTCGGCATGGCCACGATACAACGCCAAATAAGGCAAGCGATCCCAGTGCAACTCGCCATCAGGCCCGACGATAACCATCCGCGCCATCTGCCATCCCGCGATGCCAGCCCCATCCACGTGGTAAAAAATCACACTTCCTGTGCGCGGCGCCAACTCACACCCGGATACAAAAAATCCAACGGCGACCCACACCATCAATCCATAGAGCTTACTCATATCCGCTTCATCATCACTTACCGATGTCTTCGTTCCACAACTGGGGATCCGCGGCGATGAATTCGTTCATGAGACGGACGCACTGCTCATTCTCCATCACCTCCACTTGCACGCCTTGAGACCGGACGTAGTCCTCCGGTCCTCGGAACGTGACATTCTCGCCAATCACGACTTTCGGGATTCCGTAAAGCAGGATCGCCCCGCTGCACATAGGACAAGGCGAAAGCGTGGAGTAAATCGTGCAGCGACGGTAAACATCCGCCGACAACCGCCCGGCATTTTCCAGACAATTCATCTCTGCATGGTGGATCACGCTGCCGTCCTGCACGCGACGGTTGTGCCCCCGCCCGATAATCTTGCCGTCGAGCACGAGCACCGACCCGATGGGGATTCCGCCCTCGGACAGACCACTGCGGGCTTCAGCAATCGCCTCCTGCATGAAGATGTCCTTCGGAGCCATGATGTAATGTTGCCGGCAAGCTCACTCACAGGCAACGCACAAATCCGCGCAGGCTCGACACAAGCCCGACGGCAAGCTGTCATCTCGGATCATGAAAAGCATGACCGGCTTCGGTCGCGGGGAATCCATCAGCCACGGCATCCGATATTCCGTGGAAATATCCACCGTTAATCGTCGCAACGCCGAAATCGTCTTCAACCTTCCACGGGAATTCTCCAGTCTGGAAAGCGTCCTCCGTGACGTGATCTCACCGGGCATCGCCCGCGGTCGCGCCACCGTCACAGCCTCGGTCTCCTCGGGCGACTCCCCGCGCCCCATGCTGGACCCCTTACTTTTCCGGCGCTTGCGCGACGAACTTACCCGAGTGCAACGCACGTTGAAAATACCTGGCACCCCGGCGCTTTCCGATCTGGTTCGTCTTTACGCAACTACGGCGCGCGATGCAACTGCTGCGACTCCACCCGACAACAAAGCGGTGATCAAAGCCGCGCGCGCGGCCCTTCAATCAATGGATACGATGCGCTCTCGGGAAGGAAACCATCTGGTGGTTGAACTGGGACGATTGCTGGATCGCTTTGCCAAAGAGGTTGCGGCGATCCGGAAACTGGCTCCACAGGTCATCGCTAAGCACCGCGCTGCCTTGCGCGACCGCTTGGCTGAAATCGTTCCGACTTTCGCCACCGATGACGATCGCTTGGCCCGCGAACTCGCCCTTTTTGCCGACCGATCTGACATCACAGAGGAGCTCAGCCGCTTGGAAAGCCACTTGAAACAATTCCGCACCGGACTTTCCTCCGGCGAAGCCCAGGGCCGCTCCCTCGATTTTCTTGCGCAGGAAATGTTCCGCGAGTGCAACACCATCGGCGCCAAAGCAAACTCCGCGCAAATCGCCCAGCGCGTCATCAACGCCAAAACAGAACTGGAGCGCATTCGCGAGCAGGTGCAGAATGTGGAATAACCACGATGAAACGACTCGGCATCCTTTTCGTCATCTCCGCCCCGTCCGGCGCCGGCAAGTCCACCATTGTGAGCGCTCTCCGGCAGACACCCGACACCGTTTACTCTGTCTCCTGCACTACTCGGGAGCCGAGACCGGGGGAGTTGGACGGCGAAGATTACAATTTCATGGAGACAGCCGAGTTTGAACGGCGCATCGCCGCCGGGGATTTTTTGGAATACGCCCGCGTGCACGACCGCTACTACGGGACACTCCGGCAGACCATCACGGATCAGCTGCGCAACGGCATCGATGTGCTTGTTGATATCGACACACAGGGCGCAGCCACAATCCGCCGTTCGAACGATTCATTCATCCAAGACTCTTTGGCCGATATCTTCATCATGCCACCCAGCATTGAAGAGCTACGCCACCGACTGATCAAACGCGGCACGGAGACATCCGAACAAATCGAACGCCGCCTTGCCACCGCGGCTTCCGAGATGAAGTGCTGGCGCGAATACAAATACACCATCATCAGCGGCTCAATGGAGGAAGACTTGCAAAAGTTCCGGGCCATCACCCGCGCCGAGCGTTATCTCAGCCGCCGCATCATCGCCCTTGAATCCTGACATGGCCGCACGCAAGACAATCATACTCGGGATCACCGGATCCATCGCCGCTTACAAAGCCGCTGATCTGGCCAGCCTGCTCGTAAAACGTGGACACAACGTCTTTACCGTCATGACCGCATCCGCTCAGAAATTCATCAGCCCGCTCACGCTGCAGACACTCAGCAAAAATCCGGTCACAACAGATCTTTTTGCCGAACAGGAAAATTGGTGCCCTGGTCACATCGCCTTGGCCGACCGCGCGGATTTGCTGCTGGTTGCCCCGGCCTCCGCGGCTGCACTGGCACGGCTTGCTTGCGGCTTGGCCGAAGACGCACTCACATGCATCGCTCTCGCCACGCGCGCACCGCTTGTCATCGCACCAGCGATGAACGGAAAAATGTGGTCGCATCCCGCAACCGGACACAACGCCGCAACACTTCGTGAACGTGGCGCTATTTTCGTCGGACCCGATGAAGGCCTTCTCGCGTGCGGTTACGAAGGTGCCGGCCGCTTGTGGCCCGTCGATGACATCGTCGCGAAGGTCGATGAAATCTTGATCCGCGGCTGACGGCATCGCGGGCGTCTCAGATTTGGTGTCGCGCTTCGCGAGCACTCGCATGATTTACGTGAAAAAAAATTTGGAAAACTTCACAAAAATTCGTTGACGCATTTGCACGCGAGACATACCAACGCACTTGTGAGTTGCAAACACCGCAACATCCAAACCCGCCACTGCGGTTTGAAAGGAGGGATATTGGATGCCCGTTAAAAAGAAAGCCGCCAAAAAAGCTGCGAAGAAACCAGCCAAAAAAGCTGCGAAGAAAAAACCTGCTAAGAAGGTTGCGAAGAAAAAAGTCGCCAAGAAACGCAAGTAATTCCCCAGAGAATTCTTGTTACTTCATGGGAGGGGATTCGTTCCCCTCCCAATTTTTTTGTCCGCTACGCGCTCCTACTCTGCTAATCCCTACCTCCACATGTCTGAATTTCTGACGACCGCCGTTGATGCGGCACTTCTTGCCGGAAGACTTCTCCGCGAAAATTTCGAAAAGCCCCTCCAAGTCGATGCCATGCATGCGCATGACATCAAACTGGAACTCGACCGCCGCACCCAGCAACTCATCGAGACACACATCCTGGCGCGACATCGCGGTCACGCCATTCTCGGGGAAGAAGGGATGCGGGGAGGCACGGGAGAATACGAGTGGATCATCGATCCCTTGGATGGCACGGTGAATTATTTCTACGGAATCCCGCATTTCGCCACGACGATTGCTGTTCGACGCAACAGCACCCTTCTCGCCGGCGTAATCCATGACCCCATGCGCAATGAAACTTGGACGGCTGAACTTGATGGACCGGCACTCATGAACGGGAAAAGCATCGAAGTAAGCAAACGGACGGAGCTGCAGGATTGCATCGTCTCGATGGGCGTCTCGAAGACCATCGATACGATCGACAGCACACTTCCCATTTTCAACCAAGCCATCCGGCGCGTGAAAAAAATGCGCATGCTCGGCAGTGCCGCCCTCGACATCGCCTATGTCGCCACCGGCCGCCTTGATGCATACATCGAAAGCTCGATCAGTCTTTGGGACATTGCCGCCGGCGTGCTCCTCGTCCGGGGCGCCGGGGGGCACGTTGATTTGGAACCTCATGCCGATCACCCGAACAAATTCAGCATCGCAGCCACCAGCGGACATGCCGACTTTGATTCACTGACTAGCCGACCATGACTGTCACGGGACTCGGTTACGACATCCATCGTTTCACTCCGGGACGTCCGCTCATCTTGGGCGGAGTCCACATACCTCATGAACTGGGACTGCAAGGCCACTCTGATGCCGATGTGCTCAGCCACGCCATTGCCGATGCGATTCTGGGTGCGATCGGCGAACGCGACATCGGCCACCACTTTCCCAACACAGATGACTCCATCCGTGGCATCAGCAGCATGGAAATTCTTCGCCAAGCCCGGAATCTGCTCAATGCTCGTGGCGGCCGCATCAACAACATCGACTCCACCCTCATCGCCGAAGCCCCCAAAATCGCTCCATACATCCAAACGATGCGCACCAAGCTGGGTGAAGCGCTCAGCCTCGATGCCTCTCGTATCGGCCTCAAAGCCACCACCAACGAGGGCCTCGGGTCCATCGGCCGGAGCGAGGGAATC
>JBILDG010000177.1:0-4502 GCA_044352715.1 Chthoniobacterales bacterium
TCCAATTCGGTGCTGGTTTTTTCCGGAACAGACGCCGCCTGCACCGGAAACGCAAAAATGACCAACACCAAACCCATGGCTGACGCGAAGACCGGCCCAAGGAATTTGGAAAGTATGTTTTTCATGTCGGGATACGATTTGGTTTTCCAGTTGTCCTCACTTGATCGACGCCAACGCCGCCTTTGACTTGTCGATCACGATCTGCGGAAGCGGAATGTAGCCGAGCGGTTCGGCCAACGACTGACCCTCACCCAGCGCGTAGGTGACGAAATCTTTGAGAGCGCCGAGTTTCTTGGTTTCGTCATATGTCTGATAAAGCAGCAACCACGTGAAAGACGTGATGGGATAGGCCTCCGGCGCCTCAGGATCGACCGGCCATGCGCGCAGATTTTCCGGCAGCTGGACGGAAGCCAAAGCCGCGGCTCCGCTGGCGGATGTCGGCTCGACAAATTTGCCGGCTTTGTTTTCCACCGCTGCCATGGACAACCCGTTTTCCCTGGCATAGCCGAACTCGATATAGCCGATCGATCCGGGCGTTTGCTTGATCAAGGCCGTCACACCTTCGTTGCCCTTGCCTCCAATACCCACGGGAAAAGTCACCGATTTATCAAACCCGACTTTTTCATCAAACTCGGGGCTGATCGCCGCCAAATGCTGCGTAAAAACATAGGTCGTGCCGCTGCCATCCGAACGATAAGCCACGCTGATCGGCTGATCGGGTAACTCGAGCCCGGAATTCAACGCGGCGATCGCCGGATCATTCCATTTGGTGACCGTGCCGAGAAAAATGCCCGCGAGGGCCGCACGACTGAGCTTGAGTCCGCTGATTCCCGGCAAATTATAGGCAAGGACCACACTGCCAGCGGTCACCGGGAGCATGACCGCACCCCGCGGAGATTTCGCAATCTCGGCATCGCTCATGGCGGCATCACTGGCCCCGAAATCGACGACGCCCTGGATGAAATTTTTCACTCCGGCACCACTGCCGACGGATTGATAGTTCACCCGCACGCCGGGGTGCAGTTTGTTGTATTCCACACCCCAGCGTTGATAGAGCGGGGCGGGAAAAGTGGCGCCTGCTCCCGAAAGTTGCTGGGCGTTTGTGTTGCTACCTGCGGCCAACAAAGCCGCACCGACGGTTAGGACGAGTGCTGTTTTCATGCGAGTTCTTGATGAACGCCGCATAGAAAAGCGGACACTGGACTTGGTGACAAAATGTGTTTGGTGACATTTTTGTCACATTGCCAACGACAAACTGCCGCGCCCAAATGACGTCCTTGGGCTGGCCGCAGCCGACCTCAGCCGAAGCGGCCGGTGATATAGTCTTCCGTCCGCTTCTCGCGGGGATTAGTGAAGATTTTTTTGGTGCGATCGAATTCGATCAGCTTCCCGAGGTAGAAAAATGCCGTGAAGTCGGAGCAGCGGGTGGCCTGCTGCATATTGTGGGTCACGATGACGATCGTGTATTCCTTCTTGAGCTCATCGATCAACTCCTCGATGCGCATGGTCGCGATCGGATCGAGCGCCGAGCAAGGTTCGTCCATGAGGAGGACTTTCGGCCGGTTGGCAATGGCGCGGGCGATGCAAAGGCGCTGCATTTGGCCGCCGGAAAGCCCGAGCGCGCTCTGGTGCAGGCGATCCTTGACCTCGTCCCACAAAGCCGCCCCGCGCAGACTACGCTCGACAGCTTCATCCAACTCGGCCCGGTTGCGGACACCGGCGATCCGCAGCCCGTATACGATATTTTCGTAGATGGATTTGGCGAACGGATTCGACTTCTGGAAAACCATCCCGACAAGACGCCGCAGCGCGATGACCTCGACCGACGGATCAAAGATGCTCCGCCCCGCCAGATGGATATCCCCGGTGTGACTCACCCCGTCGATCAGTTCGTTCATCCGGTTGAAATTGCGCAGGAGGGTTGTTTTCCCGCACCCGGAGGGACCGATGAACCCGGTGACCTGACGCTCGGGGATATCGATATTGACCTCGTAGAGCGCCTGGTTTTGCCCGTAGAAAAAATTGAAGCCACGCACCGAGATGATGTCGCGCTGGCCCGGCAAATCCGAGGTGACGCCTGCGGCGACTGGCGCAGCCTGACCGTCAGTTTTGACGGGATGAGCATTCTCTAAAGTCGTTGTCATGAGTGCTTTTTGCCGAAGACCAATTGAGCGGTCACGTTTGTGACAGTTACTAGAACAACCAGAACCAGCGACGCCGTCCAAGCCATTCTGATCTGATGCTCGAAAGGCATGGAGGAAAAGTTGTAGATCAGCACGGAGAGCGAGGCGGTCGGCTCCATCAGCGACGAGGCCCAGAACTGGCTGAATAATGCGGTAAAAATCAGCGGGGCCGTCTCCCCCGCCGCCCGCGCCACCGCCAGCATCACCCCGGTCATGATAGCGGGCATGGCATCAGGCAGCACAATACGGAAGATGGTTTGAAACCGCGTCGCCCCGAGCCCGTAGGAAGCCTCTCGATAGGTTTTTTGCACACCCAGCAACGCCTGTTCGGCGGTCAAAAGAATGGTCGGCAACATCAGAACCGCCAAAGCCACCCCACCGGCCACAGCAGAGAACTTGCCGGTTGTCACCACCACGGCGGCGAATGCGAAAACCCCGCAAATGATCGAGGGAAGACCCGTGAGCAATTTGGCCACGAAACGCACCGTGCCAGACAACCGGCTATGCGGGGCATACTCGCAGATATAAATCGCCGCGAGAACGGCCGGCGGCGCGGAGAGAACGAGCCCGATCCCCACCATTTTGAGCGTTCCCACCACGGCATTGCCGAAGCCACCGCCCGTCATGCCGGCCGCGGGCGGCAATTCGGTGAAAACAGACCAACTCAAAAGCGGCACACCGTTTTTCAGCACAAGATAAAGAATTGAAACCAGCGGCACCAGTGCCACGCAGGTCAGGGTAATACACAGCGCCGTAAGGACACGGTTGCTCCAGGAACGTCCGACAATCTTGGAAGACTCAATCGAGCCTTCATCGTAAAAATTGCCCGCGTGTGTGATTGGATTGTCCATAACGTCAACGGATACCCGCCGTCCTCCTTTCCGTGTAACGCAGCACCAACTCCCCGGCCATATTGACAGCCAAGGTGAAAGCCACCAAGACCAGCGCGGCATACATCAAAGCACTGACTTGCATCCCCTCGGCCTCGCCGAATTGATTGGCCAGCAGACTGGCCAACGTCCCCGAGGGTGCAAAAAGCGACCACGACAAACGGGAACTGTTACCGATAAGCATGGCCACCGCCATGGTCTCACCCATTGCCCGGCCCAGAGCAAGAATCGTAGCAGCCACCACTCCGGGCGCTGCCGTGGGCAAGATCACCCCGAAAATAGCCTCCCATCGCGTGGCCCCGAGCGCATAAGCGCCCTCACGCAAAGTGCGCGGCACAGCCACCAGCGAATTCCGCGAGATGGCGGTGATTGTCGGAAGGACCATCAATGCGAGCACAATCCCGGCCGTCAGCATCGAATTACCATAAGCCGGACCCGCCAAGAAAGGCACCTCGCCGAAGCGGGTCGACACCCATGTGCCCAAGGATTGCACCAGAGGCACCACCACGAAAATGCCCCACAAGCCGTAAACGACGCTGGGAATAGCCGCCAACAACTCGACAACAAAGCGGGTGAACGCCCGGGCCGGACGAGGCAAAAAGTCTTCACTCAAAAAAATGGCGATCGCCAATCCCGGGGGAAAGGCCAAAACCAAGGCAATCAACGAAGTGGCCACCGTGCCGACCAAAAAGGGCAAAATACCAAAACGTTCACGATTAGGCACCCAATCCGCCCCGCTCAAGAAACCCAGTCCGAATTTCTGCAGCGCAGGCCAGGCCTCCTGGAATATTTCCCAAAAGATCCAAGCCAGCACGAGGACTGCGCCGACGGAAGCGGCCCGGGCCACCCACTGGAACAGATCCAAGCGGAAGCAAATACCGGAACCAGGGACTTTCGGCTGTGAAAACATGCAGACGACATCTTGGCGGATGATCAAATTGATGCAAAGCTCAGTCACAAACCCCAATGTTACAAATCTGTAACAATCTTCGGCCGGACGACCTTGCCCGCTAATGCACCGGACCGTAAGGTCCGAATTTCACATTTTACGGCTTTGCAATTTTACCTTCTGCTGCCACTTGCGTCCGCCCTGATTTATGCGACGGCAGCAATCTGTTTGAAGATCGCGCTGGGGCGCGGGGTAACCACGTGGGTAATCCTTTTCTGGAGCAACATGGTAATGGGCCTGTTTTTCGTGCCTTTACTGTTTTGGCCCGGCAAGGCTTGGGATCCAGCGGGCTTGGGTATGGCGGCGGCAGGATCGCTCCTTTTTTTCACCGGACAAATCGCGACCTTCCGCTCGCTGCAAAGCGGGGACGTTTCGATTGCCACCCCCGCCTTGGCCTCGAAAGTCATATTCGTCGCTCTACTCTGCCTGCTGCTGCCGGATAACAAGCCCGGCCCCAACTTGTGGATTGCCGTGGCCTTG
>JBILDG010000178.1:0-4499 GCA_044352715.1 Chthoniobacterales bacterium
AGCGACACGGCTTCGATCTTACTGTCCAGCAGGCCGCCTTTGCGCAGCGGCTCAATGGTTAGAGCCTCTCCGGGCTTGGCTCCGTAAATAAACACATAGAGCGCCTTGTTATCCTTGCTGCGGGTGAAGCGAATCACATCGGAGCCCCATGGTTCTGAATCATAGCGGGTGCGTTCCGTGAAATGCCCTTTCCGCGTTTGCCCACCGACACCGTGGGTTTTCCACGGACGGGGGCCATAAACTGCCTCGCCATGGATTTTGAGCCAGTCGGCGAGGCCATCGACTCCCCCCATCGACATTCGATCGATGAAGCCAAGCTCGGCGTCGAGCGTTTGCTTGTTCTTCTTACCAACAACGAGACCCGCAGCAGAACTCTCGATCCGCTTGGACAGATGCTTGAGGACTGGCGCGACGCCTCGAAACGCCCCGCATCGCTCCGTGAGGCCGCCGCATCGGTTGGACTGGGTTACAGCTCCTTCCGCGACAAAGTGGCAAAACGAAAAGGCATTGGACCACACCAATACCTCCTTCACATGCGCCTCGACGAGGCGTCGCGCCTACTCATCGGAACCGACGAATCCATAAAGGCCATCGCCTACACTACCGGATTCCACAGCATGGAAAGCTTCTGTCGGGCCTTCCGCAGAATGCGCGGCATGTCAGCCAGCGAATACCGTGCCATGCACCGGGTGGGATCAAAATTTTGAACCAAAAGAGCAGCACTATCCATGCTCATGGCACGCTTACCCGGGCAACCGGGGCTTTTACCAATTCCGCCAAGCGCTGTTTCA
The DNA here is from genome assembly GCA_044352715.1 of Chthoniobacterales bacterium. Lineage (GTDB taxonomy): Bacteria > Verrucomicrobiota > Verrucomicrobiia > Chthoniobacterales > JACTMZ01 > JACTMZ01. The sequence continues at coordinate 792 of JBILDG010000178.1, forward strand.
TCTTGGCGGCCAACTCGGGGTTTTCATCCATAAGATTCCGGCTCTCGGAAGGATCCTCGCGAAGATTAAAGAGGGACTCGCCGAGTTTGATAGAGCCGTTGCCTTTTGTCATCCGGGTATCCTGACCTTTGCCGAAGAACTTCCAGTCTCCCTGACGGAGGGCGAGATTTCCCAGAGCATCGCCCAGCACGATCTCGTGCTCCTCAGCCTTTGTATCTCCGAGAAGAATCCGGGATTTGTCGGTGCTATCAGGCGCAGCACCGGTGGGGAACGGGGTTGAAAGGATCGCGGCGAAGCTGGCGGGAAAGTCCACTTGCGACACGACCGCGTCCGACTTGCCGGGCTTAATCCGCCCCGGCCACGAAACGATGAGTGGCACGCGGGTTCCGCCTTCCATGATCGAGTATTTGCCGCCACGCAAGCCGCCTGCCGCCGGATGCTTGTCGATAAACTTCAGATCATCGTCTTCGTAACCGTCGGCGAAAATGGGACCGTTGTCGCTGGTAACGATAAAAATGGTATTTCCCATCATCCCCCGGTCTTCGATGAACTTCATCAACTCGCCCACATTCGCATCGAACTGGACAATCGTATCCCCTCGCAGCCCGGCTTGGCTCTTACCCCGGAAGCGATCGTGTGGAACATGGGGATCGTGTGGATCGTGCGTGGGAAAAAATAGGAAGAAGGGTTGCTTGCCGGCATCCGTGATGAAGGTTTTGGCACGCTCCACCAGCACATCGCCGATGTCTGCATCGTTCCAGAGCGCCTTCTCACCGCCGGCCATGTAGCCGATGCGGCCGAGGCCATTGATGACGGTGTCCGAATGCTGCGAACAGGAGTCCATCAAGGTCTTTGACTCCGGTTGCCGGTGACCAATCGGATACTTCGATTCGGGGATGGGGTCGGTGTAGCTAACCTTGATGGGGTCAGCCTCATCCAATCCTAGCACACGCCCGTTTTCCACAAAGACACAAGGCACACGATCCACCGTTGCGGGAATGATGAAGCTGTCATCGAAGCCGATTTCGTTGGGCCCGGGTGCGATTTTTCCGTTCCAATCGATTCCCTTTTTCGCTTCTCCGAGTCCCAAATGCCACTTGCCGACGATACCGGTCAGGTATCCTGCATTTTTAAAAAGCGTCGTCAATGTCGGCGTGGCAACCGGAATGGTCAGAGGCGCATCACCCGGCAGGATTCCGAGGTTCTTTCGCCAGGCATATTCGCCGGTCAGCAGGGAATAGCGGGACGGGGTGCAAGTGGCGTGGGTGGAATAGCCTTGGGTGAAGAGCAGGCCGCGTTCCGCCAAGCGATCGATGTTGGGTGTCTTGATGAGCTTCGACCCGTAGCAGGAAAGATCCCCATACCCCAAATCATCCGCGTAGATCAGCACCACATTCGGGTGCGAGGAATTTCCGGCCTCCACGCCGAGGGCGGAGACCATGGCTAGGAGCGCTGCGAGGTATGTTTTTATGGAAATCAAGTGTCCGAGGTTAATCCAGTTTCGGCAGGGTCGCGCCCACATCGCGGCACCAATCGAGGAGCTTTGCCGTGAGGGCGGAAACCTTCTCGGGTTGCGAGGTGGAGAGGTCGGATGCCTCCGAGGGATCCGCCTTGAGGTCGTAGAGTCCCACATCGGCTTTGATCTTCGGTTGCTTGCTTCGGGCTACGAGTTTGATGTCGCCCTCACGGATCGCCCACTGGCGGTTCTCATACGCCCAGCAGATGGAATCATGCGGCATGCCGGTGTCCTTGCCATCGAGGAATGGCATCAGATTCACCCCGTCGATCGGCCATTTTTCATCGGGCTTTTCCCCGGCCAAGGCAATCGCTGTGGCGGCGAGGTCCATCTGGGTAACCGGCTTGGTGAAGATTGAGCCAGCCTGCAAATGCCCAGGCCAAGCGGCAAACATGGGTACTCGCACTCCGCCTTCCCACACCTCTCCCTTGCTCCCACGATAGGGTGTGTTATCCGAGCCGTTCGGCGAGTTGCGCGTGGTGGGTCCACCATTGTCGCTGAAGAAGCAGACCAGCGTGTCTTTCTCGAAGCCCGCCTCGCGGATGGCGGCAAGAACTTCACCAATGGCGCCGTCCATCGAGGACATCATCGCCGCGTAGAGGCGGCGTTGCTGGTTCTCGATATGACCAAATTTTGCTTCAATTTCTTTCGGCACCATCATCGGCGTGTGTGGAGCGGTGAAGGACAGGAACAAAAAGAATGGGGTTCCATTGTCCTTGCGGGATGCCACGAACTTCGCTGCTGCGTTGCCAAAGGCGGTGGTGAGATAGCCATCCACATCGGCTGGCTCGCGGTTATTCCAAAGATTCGTGTATCCATCCGTTCCCTTCCCGCCTTTTTCTTTGGGGGTCTGAAAATAGAGGCGCCCGCCGCCGAGCAGTCCGAAAAACTCGTCGAAGCCTCGATTCATCGGATGGAATTGTTCCTTCTGACCGAGGTGCCACTTGCCAATCAACGCCGTGCGGTAACCGGCTTTGCGCAGATAATCGGCGATCGTGGGCACGCCTTCTGCCAACCCGGTTTCGCTGTCTTTCTTCACCCAATCCAGCACCCCGTCACGATGCTGATAGCGTGCGGTCATCAGAGCTGCACGGGTCGGGCTACAAACCGGACCGGTTACATACCCGTCAGTGAAACGAACACCCGACGTTGCAATGGAATCGATGTGCGGGGTCGGGATATCTGTTGAGCCATGAACGCCACAATCCGCGTAGCCCATGTCATCGGCCACGATAAAGACGATGTTGGGCTTGGGGGCTACCGTAGCGGCAAAAGAAGAGACGGGGAAGATTGCCGATGCGGCGAGAAGGATTCCAGTGAGTATGATTTTCATAAAATATCTTGAGGGGTTTATGTATTGATTCCGAAGGAGACAGGGGGCCGACACTACTGAAGCCATCGGATTACATGGGGTTTTTGCAATTGTTTGTATTTTTGAAAAGAAATTTCATCAGGCAATTGATTCGACCATCTGATGAATCAGAGACATTCAATACTTTGACGCCGCACTGATCTTGGAATTATCCGCCGGAACCTCGTAGTGCTGACGCAGCCGTTGCAGCTCGGCCCGCAGGGTTTCCAACACCGACTCGTATTTTGAGTTGCCTGCGAGGTTGTTCATTTCCGAGGGATCGCTGCGAAGATCGTAAAGCTCCCACTCCTCACCGCCGGGAACTCCCTCACCGTAGAAGCGGATGAGTTTGTATTCCATGGTGGCGACTCCTTCGTGACGACGAATGCTGTGGGTGCCGGGAAACTCGTAGTAGTGGTAATAGAGCGATTGCCGCCAGTCGGCAGGCGTCGTGCCGCGAAGCAATGGCACCAGACTTTTTCCCTGGATTTCAGCGGGCACATCAACGCCACCCATGTCCAAAAACGTCGGTGCCCAGTCGATATTCTGAACCAAGTCGCCGTTGACGCTGCCGGGCCGCACAACGCCGGGCCAGCGAACAATCAACGGCGTGCGGAAACTTTCCTCATACATGAATCGCTTGTCGAACCACCCGTGCTCACCAAGAAAAAAGCCTTGGTCGGACGAATAGATAACGACGGTATTTTCCTCCAGACCGGCATCCTTGAGCGCCTGAAGCACCTTCCCCACCCCCTCGTCGACACCTTTCACACAGCGCAGAAAGTCCTTGAGGTAGGTTTGATATTTCCAGCGCACCAAGTCGCGCCCGGTGAGCTTGTCC
>JBILDG010000179.1:0-4485 GCA_044352715.1 Chthoniobacterales bacterium
CGCGGGAAAAAATTCCCGTGACCACCCGCGGGTCGGGCCACGGCTATGTGGGCGGATGTGTGCCCGTGCGCGGCGGTATTGCGCTGGCCATGGAGCGCATGAACCGCATCAAAGAGATCAACTCGGCGGATTTCGTCGCCGTGGTCGAGCCGGGTGTGATCACCGGGCGTTTGCAGGCCGCCGCGCGGGAGCAGGGGCTTTTTTATCCGCCCGACCCGGCCAGCCTTAAAGAGTGCAGTCTCGGCGGCAACATTGCCACCAATGCCGGTGGTCCGCGTTGTCTCAAATACGGCGTCACACGCAACTACGTCCTCGGTCTCGAAGTCGTGTTGGCCGACGGCACCATCGCTCGTCTCGGAGGCCGCACGCACAAAAACAAAACTGGCTTCGATCTGGTCGGTCTCTTCACCGGCTCGGAGGGCATGCTCGGTGTCGTGACCGAAGCCACGTTGCGTTTGTTGCCCCTTCCTCCCGCCCGCGCGGTGCTCTCCGCCAGTTTCCCCGACATGGCGACTGCCGCCGCGGCTGTGCAGGCGATTTTCTCGCACGGGCATTTACCTTCGGCGGTGGAAATCGCCGACCGCTTCACGCTGGAAGCCGCCCGTGCGAATGCCCAAGGTGACACGCCGATTCCTCCGGGCGAGGCGCATCTGCTGGTCGAGACCGACGGCCAAGCTGAATGCGTGGGCATCGAAGCGCGGTTGCTGACCGGCTTGCTCGAAAAATCCGGAGCCGTCTCGGTGGAAAGTTCCACCAGTGAGGAGGGATGCGAGCGTCTCTGGGACCTCCGGCGCGGCTTCTCCTCTTCACTCAAAGCCACAGGTCTGAAGAAACTCAATGAGGACATCGTCGTTCCGCGCGGCAAACTTGTCCAACTGGTCGAGTTCGGCCTCCAGCTCGGTCGCGAATACAACGTTCCCGTGGCCTGCTTCGGTCACGCCGGCGACGGCAATATCCACGTCAATCTTATGGTGCAAAACCCGGACGACCCCGTCACCGCCGACCGCATGGAGAAGGCTCTCGATGCGCTTTTTCTCGGTGTTTTGGCCATGGGTGGCACGATCACGGGAGAGCATGGGGTCGGGTTGGCCAAGAAACGCTGGTGGCCGCAGGCCATCGATCCCGGGGCCGATACCTTGCATCGCCGTGTCAAAGGCGCCCTCGACCCGCGAGACTTGCTCAATCCCGGAAAGTTTTTGTAATTGCGGAAACCCTTCTGGGGTAGGGTCAATAAATCAGCCCGATCGAGGCGGTGTAACCATGCTGGAAATTTCGCCCGCCCACCGGTCCGATTTCGCCAAAACAGAAAAATCCCGCCGACGGCACCGCCCCGATATTCTCTGCAAGCGTGCGTGCATCGTGGTCTTGAGCACCGAATAATGACTGGCCGCGCCCGGTGCAGCTGAAGACAAGGCTGGCGACCGGTTTCTCTGCTGCCTCGGCAAAAGGCCGCAGAAGTGTGGTCAGCTCCTCGTGGGCTGTGTCCGCATCGCGCAGAAGGTATTGCAGCGTTTGGCCGTTGCGTGGATGCGCCCCGACCACGACCGCGCCGGTAGCCGGGTCGGCGCCGAGAATGTTGCGCACCAGAAAGTCGCCGCTCCCGAATCGCTCCTTGTATTCATCGATGGCAAGACCGGCGAAGAGGTTGCCGCGGGCGGTCTTTTTCGCCCGTTCGGGCAGTTTATTGTAGGCCTCCTCGAGCACTTGGTAGGCGGGGCGCGAACCCAATTCGATGAGCAAATGGTCGTCCACTTGCGTGATGGGAAGCGCCTCGCCGATCGGCCGGCATCCCTGGCTCACCACCGTCGCCATACGCGCCCCCTCGAACCGGAGGGCGAGCGCATCCGCAGTTTGTCCGATGTGCGGACCGAAGACCGTCACGTCTTCGTTGCCGCGCGAGCTGCTGGCCAGTCCGCCCACACAATTCATCGCGGGGAACGCGCTATTCCATTCGTGCAGCCATGTGTTGGCGTCGAATTGGAAGGGATTGGTCAAAGCCAGCCAGCAAGCATCGGGATCGTTTTGGGATCCAGCCGCCTCGTGCCAGAAGCTGTCGCCGCGCGACGTCTCCACCTGGGCTTGCGATAGCTCGACGGCCTGCACGCGCGCCTGTGGCATATGCAGGAAGAGCAGTGAAAATCCTGAGACGCCCTCCGCCTCGCGGGCCTTTCCGATCAGACCCGACCCGGTGCAGCCCGCCAGCGTGGAGGCATGACCGTGCACGGCGACGATCTCTTGGAAGTCGGCCAGGTGCTCCACGTAGTCGGTGGAGACAAAAGCCAAGGCTACGGTCGGCGCGGCTCCGAGTTTGCCGCGCAACTCTTCGGCCGCCGCACGCACGCGCCCCTCGTCGAACTTATGCAAAACCAGACGTGATGCGGCGCGATTCACAGCGGGCAAAGATGCTCGCGAACGAGGGCAAGGTCAATCGGACGCGGTTAAAAAGTTTGCCGCTCTGCGGATTTTCCAGCGAGAGTGGCAATGATGAAAATGCTAATAGTGGCTATCATGCTATTCCCGTTTGCCGCCGCCGCGCAGTTTGATGGCGGCCAAGCCGGCCGCAGTGCCTTGGCAGCGCTTTCCATTCTTCCCGACAACTATGCCCAGAATGTCGTGAGGGTCTCCGCCGACAACGCCGATCCCGACCCGGAAACCTGGTATGTCATGACCTACAAGGGTACGATGAACAGCCCTCTGCGCAGCCTGGCCATCTCCGATGGCGAGATCAAACGCGATGACGCTTCGTACAATCCCGCCGCCTATCTCCGCAGTCGCACGCCCATCAATCCCGACCGCGTGCTGATCGACTCGCCACGTGCCTACCAGATTGCCGAGGCTTATTGCATCGCCAACAACAAGCAATTGGACAGCGTGAGCTTCGCTCTCAGCCAGCAAGGCAAAGCCGCCGTGCCCGTGTGGGAAATCTGGTGCTACGACAGCAAAGAAAAGCCGCTCGGCTACCTCAAAATCTCCGCCACCGAAGGCAGTGTCTTCACCGCCAAAGGTTTCAAAAACGCGCCCGACATTCTCGTTCCTTGACACCGCGACGGCCCCGCCTTTTCTTAGGCCCACTTTCGCCGGCATAGCTCAGTTGGTAGAGCAGCTGATTTGTAATCAGCAGGTCGTCGGTTCGAGCCCGACTGCCGGCTTTTTCCACTGCGGAGGATGCGGAAGGTTGTTTTCCCTCCGGATAACTATTGAGGAGCGGGTGCCGAAGTCTGCTCGGGTGCCGTTTCGGGGAGGGATTTTTTGAGAAGGCCGCGTAGTTGGCCGACCCATTTGCCGAAGTCGGGGTGGGTGGGATTTTCCTGCACGATTGTGAAGACTTCGGAGGCGGCGCGGTTGGGTTGACCGAGGGCGGCCAAGTCTTGGGCGCGGCTGAAGAGCATTTGCGGGCGGCGCGTGGTGTTGAATTGGGCTGCTTGGTGGTTGGAGCCGTCGTTGGTGATCTGGTCGGCATGGAACTTCATCTGGAAGTCCCAAGTGGCGAGTAGTTGCGGGTTGCTGGACTTGCGCCATGTCGGACGGATGTTTTTGTCGAGGATGCCGTCGAGGTTGCCGCTGCCCGTCTCCCAATCGCTTTGCGGCAGCCATGGGCCGAGGGAAAGCCATTGGGTGAAAATACTCTGGTTGATCGGCTTGTTGATAATATCGCGGGCTTCGCGTGGGACGTTGCCGGTTTTGTTCCAGCGGGTGAGGGTTGCGGCGAGATCTTGGGCATAGGCCCAGGATGGGGCGGAAAAGTCGGCGTCTTTGCCGGCATCAGCCCGTTGGATGCTGAGGATGAGGTAACGGAGGTGGAGTTGCAGGGCGTCCTGCATTTCACGGGAACGCAGGAGCTCGGCTTGATTCTTTTTCCAGTCGGCAAAGTCTTTGGCGGCGCCATCGCGACCGCTGAATTGTGTGGCTTTGACGGCATCTTCGTAGATCCGTGAAGCGGCCGCGCCCCCGGTGGTGCCGGGCTGGAGGGTGTTAAGGGCGGATGCCTTGGCGCTACGGACGGCCTCTTGCTGCTTCTGCTCGAATTGCTCGATGAAGCGGAGCATCTGGGCGGCGTCGATGTTGGGTAGATCTTGCTGGGTGCGGCCGACGGCGATGGTGAGCGAGAGGGTGAGGAGGACGAGGGGAAACTTCATTGCGGCTACTAAAACAAAGGCCCTCGGGGCGTGTCGAGGGCGATGCCTGTGTCCGGTGCTAGCTCAGCGCTGGATGACGCGGCCGTCTGCTTTGAGGACGTTCATGCCGGTGCGCCCGGATCCTGCGTGGACGGGTTGGTAATCGGTGCAAACGGTCAAGCGCCCCACATTGGGCACTTGGAAGATGCCGCGGCGTCCGTAGATGTTGACGTTGGACGCTAGTTCTTCCTGCAAGACGGGACTGAAGTGGTAGCTGGCGCCGTATTGGGCGACGGTATTGGGGCCGGCCACGTCGCTGGGACAAGTGAGGGTATTTATGCTGATGCCGTAGGGCTCGAGGGTTTCGAGG
>JBILDG010000180.1:0-4463 GCA_044352715.1 Chthoniobacterales bacterium
CCCGGCGCGTCGGGGACGCCGCGCCCTACCATGAGACGCGCTACCGGCTCAGCTCGAGCATGCGTCGAATCGGCAATTCGGCGCGGGCGCGGAGGTCTTCGGGGATGATGATTTCCGGCGAAAGGTCGCGCAGGCAGTCGCGCAGTTTTTCCATCGTGTTCATCTTCATGTAGCGGCAGTCGGCGCAGGCACAGGCGTCGGTCGGTCCGGGGATGAAGGTCTTGCCGGGGATTTCGCGTTTGAGGCGGTGCAGCATACCGGACTCGGTGACGATGATGAACGTGTTGGCGGGTGACGCCTTGCAATAGCCGACCATTTTTTCCGTCGAGCAAACTTCGTCGGCCAGAATGCGCACGGCGTGGGTGCACTCGGGATGGGCGACGACGGGTGCGCCGGGGTGCTCGGCGCGGATGCGTTCGATGCTTTGGCGTGTGAACTCGACATGCACGTAGCAACTGCCCTCCCACAGGGTCATGGGACGTCCGGTTTGTTCGATCACCCATGAGCCGAGATTCTGGTCGGGCACGAAGAGAATGTTGCGGTCGGTGGGGACACTCTGGACGATTTTCACGGCGTTGCCGCTGGTGCAGATGACGTCGGAGAGTGCTTTCACGCCGGCCGAGCAGTTGATGTAGGCGACAACGTAAAAATTTTTGTCGGCGTGCGCTTTGAGGTAGGCCTCGAGTTTGTCCGCCGGGCAGGAGTCGCTGAGCGAGCAACCGGCGTGGAGGTCGGGAATGACAACCTTTTTGCCAGGGTTGACGATCTTGGCGGTCTCGCCCATGAAGTGGACTCCGCAGAAGGCGATCACGTCGGCTTGGGTTTCGGCGGCACGGTAGGCCAAGCCGAGAGAGTCACCTACGTGGTCGGCGACTTCCTGGATCTCGGCGATCTGGTAGTTGTGCGCGAGTATGACGGCGTTGCGCTCTTTTTTGAGGCGCCTGATTTCGTCGGCCAAGAACATGCTCAAATATCGGACGGCGTGGCGGCGGGCGCAATCACAGGGCGAGTTTCTCGAGGTCGGCGGGTGTGCCGACGGAGAAGACCGTGGTGCCTTTGCGGATACGGGCGACCATGCCGGCGAGCGTGGTGCCGGGGCCGAGTTCGAGGAACGTATCGCAACCGAGGTCGTCGAGGAGGCAGGTGACGCAGTCGGCCCAGCGGACGCTGTCCGTGACCTGATCGGCGAGGGTGCGTCGGATGTCGTCGGGCGTGGAGACGGGTTTGGCATCGACGTTGCAGACCACGGGGAAGCGCGGTTCGGAGATGTGAGTGGCGGTGAGAACTTCACCGAGGCGCTCGTAGGCGGGTTCCATGAGGCGCGAGTGGAAGGCACCGGCGACTTTGAGTTCGACCGCTTTGCGGATACCGAAGTCCTTGGCCATGCCGACGGCCATGGCGACCTTGCTGGCCTCGCCGGAGATAACGATCTGTCCGGGCGAGTTGATGTTGGCGACATCCACGTCTGTCTGCGCGGCGAGGTCGCGCACGACATTTTCGTCCACGCCGATCATGGCTGCCATGCCGCCTTGGGTGGCTTCGCAGGCTTCCTGCATGAATTGTCCGCGCTGGGCAACGACTTTGAGTCCGGTGGCGAAGTCGAAAGTTCCGGCGGCTGCATGCGCGGTGAATTCACCGAGGGAAAGTCCGGCAGCGGCTTTGACAGGAAGGTGTCCGAGTTTTTCCTGCACGACGGCCAGAGCAGCCAGGCCGTGGACGTAGAGGGCGGGTTGGCAGACGGATGTTTTGGTGAGTTCCTCCTCGGGGCCTTCCCAGCAGATTTTGCTCAAGGGCCAGCCGAGAATTTCATCGGCTTGGCGGAAGATTTCCGCGGCGGCGGGAAAGTTCGCGGCCAGTTCTTTGCCCATGCCGACGGCTTGGGCTCCTTGACCGGGAAAAATGAGGGCGATGTGTTTGCTCATAAAATGAAACGCCGGACTGGAGGTGCCGACGATGATGGCCCTCTTGGTTAGCGGATAGAGGGCAGGATAGGCAATGATGTGTTTGACCGTTTGCTCGTGCGCCAGAGCAGAGCCACAATGTGCACAAGAAAGACGGTTCGATTCTCGTGGTCACGGCTACGTTGTGGCCGTGACCAACAATATGCCGGGCGATGGATTGCGCGGGTGTTAGCTGGCCGGTGTCCCTCCTCCGCCAGAACCTCCTCCGCCGCCTGAACCACCCGATGGAAGCTGGACGCCTCCCGTGTTGTTCCCGGAGCCCGTTGAACCTGAACCGGTGTTGGCTGCGCCTTGCTCGGCGCCGGTTTGTGCGGCATTGGTGACAGCGGCAGGATCGGCAGTGGGAACTGCAGCAATGACAGCGCTCGCAACTGATGACTCTGCGGAGGGAACGGCTTGAGAGACAGCTTGCGCAACTTGCACGGCGCTGTCGGGAACAGCTCCGGCCACAGCTCCGGCTACTGCGGGAGCTTGATCGGGAACGGCGCTTGCGACGGCAGCTGCGACCTGCGGAGCGGCGGCGGGAACAGCACTGGCGACGGCGGCAGCGATCGCAGGAGCAGCGGTGGGTGCCACAGCAGCCACAGCAGCAGCAATCGCAGGAGCGGCGGCGGGAGCAGCGGATGCAATGGTAGCGGCAATACGCGGGGCCAAGTCGGGAGCAAAGATTGCAGCGGCGGCGGCAATGGCGGCAGCTTGGTCGGGATTTTGTTGGGCGAGTTGCTCGGCCCGCGCGATCAGTGCGGCCGAATCATTTTCCGGACCGAGGGCTTCAGCGAGGGTCTCTGCGATGCTTTTGGCGCTGTCCTCGGGTGCCTCGTTTTGCAGGGCCGCTTTTTCCGCCTCGGCAATTGTCTGGGTGAGGCTTTGTCCGTATGACTGGGTGGCCAGCGCTGCCAAGGAGAGGATGGCGATTAGGAGGGGTGAGATTTTCATGAGTATTGGGGATTTTGAAAAAATCGTCCTCACCGACGGCTTCGGCAAGTGAAAATTCTCAATCATGCGGTTTTTTTACAAACATGACACCTCCGGGTAATCGAGATTGAGAACAGAAGGGTGCGGCAAATAGGATCCCCATTGTGTTTTCCCGAGTTCTGCTGTGGGTTTCAGCGTTGCTGCTGGCGGCTGGTCTGGCGGCATCCGAGTTGCTTTTCGGCGGCTGGTGGTATCCGGCGCTGGCTATTCCCGGTTTGGTGCTGGTGGCGCTGTCGGCGGTGGTCGGATCTTTTGCCTCGCCCAGAGCGGGAGCGGGGGGTGCTCCAGGCGCGTGGTGTGTGGGAGCGGTGCTCTTATTTGCCGGTTATCTGCTGTGGCGTCAGTCCACCTCGCCCGATTACTACACGGCGCGGGAGGACACATGGTTGTTGTTGGGAGCGCTGGCGGTTTATTTCACCGCGGCGTGGCATTTGCGGGGTTCCGCAGCGGCCTATGTGGTGTTGGCGGCGCTACTTATTCTGCTGGTTTTTCAGGTTTTTTTGGTGGTGATGCAATTCACGGCGGAAAGGCCGTTTCATCCCTGGCCGGAGCTGGCGAGGTGGTTCCGCTTGCCGGATGGTGAAACGGTGATCCGCAACCATGGTCATGCTCTGGGCACATTTGCCTCGCGGGGGACCTTGTCAGCTGTTTTGCAGACGAGCACTTTTCTGGCGCTGGGTATGCTGGTCTGGGGCAGGGGTCCGGTTTGGGTGAAAATGATTTTGTTTTGGGTCACGGCGTCCGGCTTGGTCGGCCTGGTGCTGTGTCTTTCCCGCGCGGCTTACACGGGAGTGCTTGGCGGAATGATGGTGTTTGCCGTGGCGAGTTTTTTCATCGTGCAGCGCGGGGCGCTGATGTATCGCGGATGGCTGACCTTCGGGGCGTTGGCTTCGGTGGTTTTGTGCGCGGGTTTGGCTCTTGTGGTGGGACTGGAAAGTTTTGCCGTACAAATGCGATTGGACGCGCTGGGGTCGGATGTTTTCCGGGAGAGGCTGTGGTTTTCGGTGGCCCCCCCGATGCTGCCGCTGGATCCGTGGTGGGGAAGCGGGGCGAATGTTTTCGATTTGTTGGCCACGCGTTACCGGGACATTTCCATGGGCGATCTGCGACCGTTCCACGCGCACAACGATTGGTTGCAGTTGCTCGTGGAGTATGGGCGCTGGGGGTTTGTCCTCGGTGCTTGGGCTTTTGCCGTCCATTTTTTGGCCGGATGGAAAAACATAATGCGCGTCAGCCGCGAGTTGCCGGCGGTCTCGCTCTTGCCGCAGAGCATGGAGTTGGCGTTGTTGAGCGGTTCGCTGTCGGCGTTGGTTGCGCAGGGTTTGCACTCCTTATTCGACCATCGGATGCATGTTGCGGCTCCCGTGTTGCTGGCGGCCCTGTGCGCCGGGTGGCTGGCTGGTTGCCGCCGTGACTCAACGTCTGGTTATCCGGAGCCTCGACCATGGTGGTTGAGGGGGTTGGGGATTATGCTGCCGCTGGCTGCGGGCAGCGCGTTGTTGTGGCAGATTCGTCCGCATGCTGCGG
>JBILDG010000181.1:0-4454 GCA_044352715.1 Chthoniobacterales bacterium
GTCAACCAGCTGGCGCAAAAAAGGATTAAAGACGCGATCAGCAGCCTCGTGAACACAGGTTTAAAAAGTAAACGATGCGCAACCCGCAAGCAAAAGTGCACCGAGAACGACGAGAAGCCGGTGAATCATGATAAAACTCAGAGTGAAACCGGACGAATCGGGCCGCCCGCCAAACGCTCAAGCAAATTTCCATGCGGGCCGCGCTTGAAAGGACGATGAAACTTGTACATTTCGCCGCCGGGACGTCGCGAAGGATGAACGAGCGCATACTGCTCGGCGCTCATTTTCCAAGCCTCCTGCTGCAGCTCATCCGGCGTTTTCGGCGCCTCTTTTTTGGTTTGTTGAGGCGCAACCGTTACATCCGGCTGCTGAGCCGACGCGATGGAAGTCACAGCCAAGAATAGAACGGGAATGAGCAATCTCATAGACGAGCATTCACGCGCGTTGCCGCGACCAAAGCAAGCCGGATTTGTGACAACTGACGCCGGATCAGGGCAGGCTCGTCGCACCCATCAAGTAACGGTCACACTCACGCGCTGCGGCACGCCCCTCATTGATGGCCCACACGACAAGGCTTTGTCCGCGACGCATGTCACCGGCGGCAAAAACACCATCGACGCTGGTGGCGAACTTTCCGTATTCGGCTTTGACGTTACTGCGCTCGTCAGTAGCCAATCCAAGCTTCTCGACCAAAGGCTTCTCAGGTCCGAGGAAGCCCATGGCAAGAAGGACGAGCTGGCCTGGGATCACTTTGTCCGTGCCGGCGATTTCAACCGGTGCGTAGCGCCCGTTGGCGTCGACCTTCCATTCAATCTGGACCGTGTGGAGTTCGTTGACACGACCGCCTTTGTCCGCGACGAACTTTTTGGTGGTGGTGCAATAGACGCGCGGGTCGGCACCGTAGAGCGCGGCGGCTTCCTCCTGGCCGTAATCCATCCGGTAGATTTTCGGCCATTCGGGCCACGGGTTGTTGGCTGCACGGGTCTCGGGGGGCTTGGGCAGGATCTCCAACTGCGTGACGCTCAGGCAACCCTGCCGGATCGACGTTCCGACGCAATCCGTTCCGGTGTCGCCGCCCCCGATGACCACCACATGCCGACCCTTGGCCGAGAGGTGCTCGGGCATCTCGGTGCCGTCGAGCAGACACTTGGTGTTGGTCGAGAGAAATTCCATGGCCAGATAAATACCCGCCAGTTCCCGGCCTTCGATCGACAAGTCACGCGCTTGCGTGGCCCCGCAGCAAAGAACCACGGCATCAAAGTCCTTGAGCAATTTCTCCGAAGGGTAGCTCTGACCCACATTGGCGTTGGTCACAAACTCGATGCCCTCGGCCGCAAGAATGTCGACTCGACGCCGGACGATATCCTCTTTGTCCAACTTCATGTTGGGAATGCCGTAGGTGAGCAAACCGCCGATGCGGTCGGCCCGCTCGAGGACGGTCACGAGATGGCCGGCTTTGTTGAGCTGATCGGCGCAAGCCAAACCGGCCGGACCGGAGCCGACGACAGCCACTTTTTTACCGGTGCGTTTTTTGGGAGGGTTCGGAACAACCCATCCCTCGGCGAAGCCCTTTTCGATGATCGAAAATTCGATATTTTTGATCGTGACCGGGGGCTCGATGATTCCAAGAACGCACGCTCCCTCGCAGGGGGCCGGACAAACGCGGCCGGTGAATTCGGGGAAATTGTTCGTCTTGTGCAGCCGGTCGAGGGCCTCGCGCCAAAGCCCGCGGTAGACGAGATCGTTCCACTCCGGGATAAGGTTGTTGATCGGGCAACCGCTCGTCGCGCCGTTCAAGATCATTCCCGTCTGGCAAAAAGGCGTGCCGCAATCCATGCAACGGGCGCCCTGCTTTTGCAGCAACTGGTCGGGCGTATGCTCGTGAAATTCCTCCCAGTCGCGAATGCGCTCTCGGGGTGATCGATCCCGCGGCAATTCGCGGGTAAACTCCATGAAGCCTGTTGGTTTTCCCATGTGTGTAGATCAGTTTCCGCCCGCGCGAGCCAGGTCGCGGGCATTTTCCTCGAATGCGGCCATGACGGCTTCATCGCCGCTCAGTCCGGAAGCCAGCACCCGATCCATGGCCTCGAGCACGCGCTTGTAGTCTTTGGGCATGACTTTGATGAACTTTTTGACCGTCTCGTCCCATGCTGCCAGCACTTCGAGGGCGCGGCGGCTGCCCGTTGCCTCGGCGTGGCGCGAAATCATGGCTTTGAGTTCGGCGATTTCCTCCGTGTTTTCGAGGCGCTCGAGATCCACCATGGCCTGGTTGCAGCGAGTGTGGAAGTTGCCCTCGAGGTCGAGTATGTAAGCGATCCCGCCGGACATACCCGCGGCAAAATTGCGGCCGGTCGGACCGAGCACGACAACACGACCGCCGGTCATGTATTCACAACCATGATCACCCACTGCTTCCACCACCGCGCGGACACCGCTGTTGCGCACACAGAAACGTTCGCCAGCCATGCCGGCAATGTAAGCTTCGCCGCCGGTGGCACCGTAGAATGCCACGTTGCCGATGATGATGTTCTCCGCATGCACGAAGGATGATTCCGCGGGAGGATAAACCACAATTTTGCCTCCGCTGAGTCCTTTGCCGACGTAGTCGTTCGCATCACCTTCCAACCGCAAAGTAAGTCCGCGCGGGGCAAACGCCCCGAAGCTCTGGCCGGCTGATCCGACAAAATCCAGCGTGATTGTGTCTTCCGGCAAACCCTCCATACCGTGGGCTTTGGAGATTTCGTAGCCGAGTATTGTGCCGACGACCCGGTTGACGTTTTTGATCGGCAGGCGCGAGTGGACTTTTTTGCCCTGCTCGATGGCAGGCTCGCAGATCTTGAGCAGCGTCGTCATGTCGAGCGACTTCGCAATGCCGTGATCTTGCTTCATCGTGCAAAAGCGGCCGACATCATCGGAAACATCAGGCGTGTAAAGAATACGCGAGTAGTCCAAGCCGGCGGCTTTCCAATGATCCACCGCTTTGCGCATGGCCAGGCGATCGACCCGGCCGACCATTTCCTCAATCGTGCGGAAACCGAGCTTGGCCATGATTTCACGAACTTCGGTGGCGATAAAGCGCATGAAGTTGACCACATGATCCGCGTCGCCGGTGAATTTTTTGCGGAGCACGGGATCTTGTGTGGCAACACCCACCGGGCAGGTGTTCAGGTGGCATGCGCGCATCATGATACATCCCATGACGACCAGCGGTGCCGTGGCGAAGCCGAACTCTTCCGCTCCCAGCAAGGCGCCGATGACCACATCACGCCCCGTTTTGAGTTGTCCATCCACCTCGACGACGATGCGGCTGCGGAGATTGTTGAGAAGAAGCGTTTGATGAGTTTCGGCCAAGCCAAGCTCCCAAGGCATACCGGCATGCTGCACACTGGAAAGAGGTGAGGCGCCCGTGCCGCCGTCGTAGCCGCTGACCAGCACAACATCTGCATGCGCTTTGGCCACGCCGGCGGCGACCGTGCCAACGCCGACCTCGCTGACAAGCTTCACCGAGATGCGGGCATGGCGGTTGGCGTTCTTGAGGTCGTGAATCAGCTCCGCCAAATCCTCGATCGAGTAGATATCGTGGTGCGGTGGCGGCGAAATGAGGCCGACCCCCGGCGTGGAGTGACGCACTTTGGCGATCCATGGATAAACCTTGGTGCCCGGGAGTTGGCCGCCCTCGCCCGGCTTGGCGCCTTGGACGATTTTGATCTGCAACTCTTTGGCTTGCGAAAGGTAGTAACTGGTCACACCGAAACGACCGGAAGCCACCTGCTTGATGGCGCTGTTTTTCGAGTCGCCGTTGGGCAACGCATTGTAACGCTCGGGATCTTCACCGCCTTCGCCGGTGTTGCTTTTGCCGCCGATGCGGTTCATCGCGATGGCCAGCGTTTCATGGGCTTCCTGGCTGATCGAGCCGTAGGACATCGCGCCGGTCTTGAAGCGCTTCATGATCGATTCGACCGATTCGACTTGTTCGATCGGAATGCCGCCGTTCTCGGGGAATTCAAAATCCATCAGACCGCGCAGGGTCGCCAGTTTCTTCGACTGGTCGTTGAGAGACTCAGAATATTTGCGGAACACGTCCATGTTGCCGGTGCGACAGGCGTGCTGCAGGAGATGGATCGTCGTGGGATTGAAAGCGTGGTGTTCACCGTCGTGGCGCCATTTGTAAACACCACCCGGATCGAGCACTTCATCGCGGAATTCACCGACGGGCCATGCGCGGCGATGACGCATCGCTGTCTCGCGAGCGATACCTTCAAGATCGATGCCTTCAATGCGCGAAGCGGTCCATTTGAAATACTTGTCCACCACTTCGTTGTTGAGGCCGACCGCCTCGAAGATCTGCGCCCCGCGGTAACTTTGGATGGTCGAGATGCCCATCTTCGACATCGTCTTCACGATGCCTTTGACGGCGGCTTTGATGTATTGCTTGACGGCTTTTTGCGGGTCGA
>JBILDG010000182.1:0-4433 GCA_044352715.1 Chthoniobacterales bacterium
CGACGGCAATGCGATGCTCATCCATGTTACGCTCGTGCCGTTCATCAAAGCGGCCGGCGAGCTCAAGACCAAGCCGACCCAGCAAAGCGTGGCCAAACTGCGCGAGATCGGTTTGTCGCCCAAGGTCGTCATCGCCCGCACGGAATACGCACTCGACGACGACGTGCGCGAAAAACTTTCGCTGTTCTGTAACGTGCCCAAGCGCGCCGTCATCGAAGCTCTGGACGTGGCCCACAGTATTTACGAATTCCCGCTCATGCTGCAGGCCGAGGGGCTCGACACCGTGGTGTGCGAAGCATTGCGCTTGGAAACTCCGCCGGCGCAGATGCAGGACTGGGCCAAATTCGTCGAGCGCGTGGTGCGTCCGCGCAAACGTGTCCGCATCGCCGTGGTCGGCAAATACATCGAGCTGCAGGATGCCTACAAGAGCATCTACGAATCGCTCACCCACGCAGGCGCGGCACACGATTGCGGTATCGATCTTGTGCTGGTCGATGCCGAAGATCTCGAGGTCGGGGGCGGTCCGGAGAAGCATTTACGCGGGGTGGCCGGCATCCTTGTGCCCGGCGGTTTCGGCGACCGCGGGGTCGAGGGCAAGATTGCCGCAGCGCGTTTCGCCCGCGAGACCCGCACGCCCTATTTCGGAATTTGTCTCGGTATGCAGGTGGCCGTGGTCGAGTTCGCCCGCCATGCCTGCGATTTGAAGGGGGCCGACAGCACGGAGTTCGATCCCGACACGCCGCACCCGGTCATTTATCTCATGGAGGATCAAAAAGACGTGACCGACAAAGGCGCGACCATGCGCCTCGGCTCCTATCCTTGCGCCCTGCGCAAAAACACGCTCGCCCACCAAGTTTATGGTGCCGCGGAAATCGCTGAGCGTCACCGCCACCGCTACGAGTTCAACATGAAGTATCGCGAGCAGCTCGAGAAACAAGGGCTCGTCATTTCCGGCACCTCGCCCGATGGAACCTTGGCCGAAGTCGTCGAACTGTCGAATCACCCGTGGTTCGTCGCCTGCCAGTTCCATCCCGAGTTCCGCTCCCGCCCGCGCGCCCCGCACCCGCTCTTCCGTGGCTTCGTCGGCGCCGCGCTGGCGCATGTGTCGTAAATTGTCACAGCTGAATATTGGACAGCTTATAAACCGGCTTCGGGCGAAGGGTTGTTTGCCGTGGCATGGCAAACCTGAAGTAAAATTGCAAATTTCGCGGTTTTTCTATACTGAGCGTTACCCATGGTGCGGCTGGCACATTTTCGATTGGTTTCGCTCGCCGGTCTGCTGGCCTTCTCCCCGGCGCAGGCACAGGTCATCACCAATGTCTCCACGGCCGCGGAGCTGGCTACGGCGCTCTATGCCGCGCAGCAAGCCGGAGCATCGCAGACCAATGTCATCTCGCTGACAGGCAACATTTCGGCCACTGCGCAGATGATGGTGAATGCCAATGTAGTCATCAACGGCGGGGGCTTCACCATCGACATGAACAATGTCGACAGGGCGTTTTTCATCGCGGGCGGCAGCGTGCTCATCAACAACCTGACTATTGCCAACGGCTTTGCCCGAGGCGGAGACGGTGCCGGTGGCGGCGGGGGTGGCGCAGGTTTAGGCGGAGCCATCTTTGTCGCGAATCTCGGTGGATTGGCCAATACTGGTATTGCCAGCGCAGCTAATGTGACGCTGAACGATGTCAACTTTTCAGGTAACCAAGCTGTCGGCGGCAACGGTGGGGTTTTGACTTTGGGCAATGCCGGCGGCGGCGGTGGCATGGGCGGCAACGGCGGTCTCGCCTCGACCAATGCAGTTTTCGGCTTTTCCTACGGCGGTGGTGGGGGTGGGGGTCTTGGCATAGGGGCAAACGGCGGATCGGCATCGAGCGGCCTCAATGGCGCCGCCACCTTCAGCCCTTCACCGGCGGGCAGCGATTCGAGTGGCGAATTCTCGGGTGGTTTGTATGGGGGCGGCGGGGCCGGGGCACCGGCCGATACCGATGCCGGGGGCGGAGGAGGTATCGGAGGACAAAACGGGCAAGATCAGACCCTTGGAGCAGGAGGGGGTGGATCTGGTGGTTTCGGAGGTGGCGGCGGCGGAGGCTTCTTTGATTCGTCCCTTGGCGGAGGAGGTGGCGGCTTCGGTGGCGGAGGAGGTTCCGGGCCGGCGGATGCTGATCGCGATGATGGGTCGCTTGGCGGCGCGGGTGGCTTCGGCGGCGGCGGCGGGTTTGGTTTCATCGAGGATAATGGTGGGCACCCCGGTGACGGGGGGTTCGGTGGCGGACCAGGACAGGGCGGCGGCCTCCCCGGGGATCCGGGTGGCGGCGGCGGTGCGGGGTTGGGAGGCGCGGTATTTGTCATGGATGGCGCGACCCTGACTGTCACAAGTGGCACTTTCACTAACAACAGCGTCACGCCCGGTCAGGGCGGCGCCAATGGCTCCGCCTACGGTGCCGACCTTTTCCTCGGGGCCGATGTGACCTTCAACGTGGCGACGGGACAAACCGTGTCCCTGAATTCTCTCGGTGGTGCCGGCAATTTGGCCGATCCCAATGTCGCGAATACTTCGCCATACTCCGGTCAACTCGCCCAAGCCGATGGGGGGGTGATCAAAAGCGGCGGCGGCACGCTTCGGCTCACCGGCACCAACTATTATTCCGGCTCGACGATCGTGCATGCGGGGGTGCTCGAACTGGGCAGCGGCGCTTCCGAAACCGGCACCACCAATGTTATTATCGGACAAAATCCGGGCGACAACGGGACGATGATATTGGGTTCGGGCTCGCGTCTCGCGGGCGGATCGCTTGTCTTGGGGCAATCGAGCAATTCGGTTGGCACGCTCATTTTTGGTGCGGGCAATTCGGCCGTCGTTGATTTCGGGACCAACCCCATCACTACCGGTTCCGGCGCGGGCACCATCGTGTTTTCGCAGTCCGCTGCCCCCAACGGCAGTTCCTCGGCTTATGAGTTCACGTCCGAGATCAATGGGAATATTTCCATCCTGCAAGCCGGCACCGGAACCACAAGATTGGCACCCGGGGGCGTGTCGCTGTTCAACAACTTCACCGGTTCGGTCACCATCGAGAATGGCACGCTGCAGATCGGCAATGTTGCTGCCATTCCGAACACTGCGCCGCTCATCGTCAATGGCGGCGCGCTCGATTTGAACGGCTACGACGGCTATTTCTCCACCATTCAATTGAACGGCGGTGCCATCACCAACTCCGGCCCCGGACCCGTCGCCTTCACCGCCAATCAAATCATCACGGCGAACGGTCAAATTCACGCGGCGATCACGGGCAACGAGGCAGGAACTTTTGTTCTCCAGCAAGCCGGCAATGGCACGACGACAATATTTTCGGGCGAGAGCAACATCCTTGGCGGTGAGGTCCAAGCCACGGAGGGCCATCTCGTTATCGGCACCAACGCTGCGCTGCTGCACATCGAAAACCTCACCGCCACGGGAAATGGCGCGATCACATTTCAAGGACGCAACCAAAGCGAGACGCAGAACGCGTCCATCGGACAGGTCGCGGGGGGAGCCTCCAGTCTGGTCATTGACGGCGGTGCGTTGCGTGTGACTTCAACTACCGGCCTCGTTCTCGGCTCGAGCGGCAGCCTTGTTTTCAGCGGCACTGGAGGTGTGCTCGACACTGCACAGATCATCGCCGGCACGAATGGCGCCGGACAGATCGTTTTCGCGCAGACCGACACGCGCACGATGAGCATTCCCTTCGCCCAGTCGCTATCGGTCGTGCAAAGTGGACCGGGCACGACGGTGATGTCCGGGCAGATCACCAACGGCAACACCACGGTCAATGCCGGCACCTTGCAAATTTCGACGCAGGAGCAGTGGTTTAATCTTTCCTCGCAAGGCACGGTGCAAATCAACGGCGGCACGCTCGATCTCGGAACCCCGAACGTTTCCATGGCCAACCTCGAGATGAATGGCGGCACGCTGACGGCCAACCCTTCCGCCATCGCGGGCGTTAGATCCTTCACCGCTTCTTCCGGAACGGTCAACGCCTACGTCATTGCCGATACGTTCCTCAAAACGGGCGCCGGCACACTCACCATCAACAGCACCAACGACTTCACCAGATCGAGCACGGTGAGCGGCGGAACCTTGGCGGTGAATGGAACCCTCCTCAACGATGTGACAGTGCAGAGCGGCGGGACGCTCGGCGGCAGCGGCATGGTGGGTGCGATCAGCGGTGCGGGTGCGGTGGGTCCGGGCAACAGTCCCGGTATTTTGACGGCACCGTCGGTTGATGCGTCCGGCGGATTGTCTTTCAACTTTGAATTCACCAGCCTGAATCCCGACTTTTCCGACGTGAGCGCCAGCGTCAATGACTTACTGCGCCTGACCAGCACCACACCGTTCAGCTTTGCGCTCACCGCCGGCAACGTGGTGAATATTTATTTCAATGTTGCCAGCTTCGGGG
>JBILDG010000183.1:0-4418 GCA_044352715.1 Chthoniobacterales bacterium
GCTGTTGAGAAACACGACAAGGGGGCGTCCACTGCGTTCCATCGAGTATTGCTGGAGCAGCCCTGACCCGTGACTGTCCAGTTTGAGATAAACACCTTGGGAACCGTCTGCTGCGGCAAACGGGTAAATTGCTTTGATCTCGCGTTGGGTGAGCAGCGGCATCCGGGCCAAATAAGTTTCATTTCCGTTCATCAGCTTCGCCGGAAATGCGAAGGTCGGTGCCTCGGCGGCGAGGCCTTCGGTGTGAATGCGAAGATCCACGGACGGTTTTTTGGCCCCGCCCGTGCAGAGCAATGTTGCGGCGGCCAGCAGAGGTAGGAGGAGACGGGGCATAGCGCTCAGCTTTACGGGAGATAGGCAGAATTGCAACCGTGTGGCCTCATCGCTTTAATCCCGTCCCATGAATCGTCTTCTCGCGATTTTTTTTTCGGCTGTCGCGCTGAGCTCCTGTGCTGTGCGGAACGAGGCACTGCCTGCCTCGAGTGGTCCGATCGAAGCTGGACTGCGCATGCAGTCAGCTGATTTTGCGTTGGCCGGCCAGCGCGAAATCAAAGCGGTCTACTCCGTGCGTAATGTCGGGAAACAGCCGCTCCGGCTGGATTTCCCCACGGCCCAGCACCTGGAGCTGATCTTGCGGTCACCGGAGCAACGGCCGCTTTTCCTCTGGTCCGAAGACCGTTTGTTTGCATCCGTGCCCTCGGTTGTGGTGATCAATCCCGGCGAGCGACTGGAGTATGAAGCAAGTGTGCCCACGCGTGACATGGTGGCGGGGGCTTCTTATGAGGTGGAAGCGATGTTGGTGGGATATCCGAAATCCCGATCCCTCAGCGAATTGCGCCCCCGGTGATGCGGCCGGGCGGCTTCTTTCGGTTTGACCCGTTGCCGTTCGATGAGTTTATTCCCCCATCTGCCATGTCTCACCTCGTACGTTTCATCTTGTGCCTGCTTCTGGCGGCTCTCGCCGGATGCGCGAGCTATGATCGGCGATTGAACAGCTCGACCACGCAATATCTCACGCCTGGCGGTCAAGTTGTGGCCAAGCAATCGCAGGTTGGTTTCACCGATAATGTCTCCTATTGGGACGGAGACGGAGTGTCCGGAAGCCCCTCCATCACAATCGACCTCGGTGAGCAGAAAGCGTTTTTTTACAAAGGGGGCCGTCTGGTTGGCGTCTCAATGATCTCCTCTGGTCGCGAAGGTTACTCGACCCCGCCGGGCCAGTTTAAAATCATCCAGAAAAATAAAGACCACGTCTCCAATCTTTACGGGGACTACGTGGATGGAGGGGGCAATGTCGTGGTCTCCAATGTCGGGGTGAAGCGTGACCCCATGCCTCTCGGCACTCGCTTTCGCGGTGCGCCGATGCCTTACTTCATGCGCATCCACGGCGGCGTCGGGATGCACGCGGGGTTCCTGCCGGGATTTCCTGCTTCGCATGGTTGCATCCGAATGCCCGAGCGCATGGCAGAAATTTTCTTTGCCAATGTCTCGCACGGCACTCCTGTGCGTGTGGTCAACTGAGCTTGGGTCAGGCCCGCGGGTGCGCTTGGTCGTAGGCCCTTTTCAGCCTCTCGGTCGTCACGTGCGTGTAGATTTGCGTTGTCGAAAGGCTGGCGTGTCCGAGCAGGCTTTGCACGCTGCGCAAATCCGCGCCGGCGTCGAGCAGGTGGGTGGCGAAACTGTGGCGTAATTTGTGGGGGCTGGCCGGCACGGGAATTTGGGCCAGACGCAGGTATTTTTTAACGAGAACCCAAATTGATCCAGCACCCAAGCGTTTGCGCAGCTTGCTCAAAAACAGGGGACCGGCCATGACTTTGGCACGATGGCGGTATTCTTGGATTGCCTGCAGGGCCGGTTCGCCGACGGGGACCACGCGTTCCTTGGATCCTTTGCCCAGCACGCGCACGGTTTCATTGTAGGGGTCGATGTCCCGCACATCGAGTGCAGCCAGTTCGCGGAGGCGCAACCCGCTGGAGTAAAAAAGCTCGAGAATCGCGGCATCCCGCCAAGGCATCCAAGAGGGAGCCTGCTTCTCCGGCTCGGCCTCAAGCGGTGCCCGCAGGAGAGCTTCGATTTGCGTCGCGGTGAGAAAAACAGGCAAACGCTTTTCGGCCTTGGGCAAGGAAACTGCGTGCAGAGGATTTGTCGCGAGCCCTTTTCTCTCGCAAAGGAAGCGGTAAAAACTCCTCAGAGCGGCAAAGTCGAGGCGGATAGTCGCTCGCGACCGTTCCCGCTTCATCAGATCGAAGAGGTAAGCGCGGAAGCTATCCGCGTCGGCCTGCCGCCAAGTGACGGTGGCAAGAAAAGCTGCTGCTTTGCTCAACGCCCGCCGGTAATTGTCGAGGGTGCGCGGCGAGGCGTTGCGCTCGTCCCGCAGGTAGTCGAGATAGGCACGGGCCAAGGGGTCATCGAAGGCTGGCACACAGGCAGCTTACAACAGTCCTGCCCTCCTGAGAAATGTCTTCTGCTCAAGAGAGCGAGCCCATCGGACGACTGAGGGGCGGTTGCGGCGTTTGGCTTATCTCTCCCTCCCGGCTCGTGGCCCTCTCGAAGCGCAGCACGGCGCGGCGCATTTCTTTACCATCCGGAGATGTCGCAACGATGGGTATTTCGTAGGCATTGTCGGGAAAAACGCAGTGGAAATGAAAACAGCCGTCCGGCCTCAGGTTGATCTCTTTTCCATCGACGGTGACTTTGGCGTCCGGGTGGGTGCCACCGTAGAAAATAACCTCGGCATTCACGTGCATGAAAAAGCTGCGTTCCGGTTGATGACTGAAAGGCTGTGCGCTCCAGCTGGCGCCGGGTCCCCAACTGCTTGCAGTTGCCCAACTCGAGATACCACCGGATGACCAGCTTCCTGGAGCAGGCGACCACGCGGCGCTGCCCGCTGAGCCCCCGCCGAGACCGAACTTCGCCAAAAATCCGCTCGTGACTTCCCCGGGTGCGGCACCCCATGAGGCACCGCCTGCTCCCCATGAACTAACCGCCGCCGTACTCTTTCCGGCATAGAAGCCGGCTCCGGACGAGTTGATCATTCGCGCAAGTTCACCGGAGCTGAGGGATTGCAACTGGCAGCCGAGCATGGCTTCCAACACAGAAATTTGGGCCGGGGAAAGCTTTTCGGAAGACGTTTCGGAACGTTTCCGCAAGCGGGAGATCACGGCGGACAGCGTGTCACCCTCGCGCATCTCAGCGCGCAATTTTTCCACCATCTCTTGGAAGACAAGATGGAAATTGATGTCGGAAAAAACGGCTTCTCCCGGCTCAGCCAAGCTGTCTCGCGGGGTCAGCACGGCGTCCGACTGTGTGAGTATTTTCCAACCTTTGCTGGCATAGAATCCCAGTTCGATCCGGTAAGCCGCTTCGGCCTCTCGCACGGGAAGATACCAACTGTTTGCTTGCGAGGGCACGGGCACTTCCCCTTCGTGAGTGGCATGTCCCGGACGCGAATGCCTTAGGAATACCTGGGTCTCGAGCCCTTCCGTCAGGGTGTGGTCCCAATAGCAAAAAAGCAGCTTTGGTTCTTGGGCGATGACAAAGATTTGTTCCCGTGCCCCGTAGCTGTGGGGAAGCTCGCCAAGATTATCGATGTCCGCTCTCGTAGAAGTTTTTTTGGTGCCTCGGGGCCTGGCTTTGCGTGCTGCCGGAGTGGCAGCCTTTTGGCGGGCCGGGGTCTTGCGCGCGCTAGATGTTGCCTCTGACTTGGACTTGGCGGATCGGGCGGAAGTTTTGCTGTTTTTCTTCATGACAAATAGAGTTTTCCACGCGGCCGCGACTTCATTGTCATGGCTGCTTGCTGGGCTGTAAAGGTTCGGCTGTCAGCACGCCACGTGCCAGAAATTCATCGTTGGCGTATTTTGTGCGGACGAGAGTTTGTGCGGTTGTTTCGAGTTCATCCGGCGGCTGCCAAGTTGAGGTCTCGCGGGCGAGGTGAGAGGCCAGCAAGGGCGCAAAATCCCGGCAGATGGGTACACCTTGGATCGACCCCTGGTGCAAAAGTCCGCGTTTGGTGCGGCGTTGAGCCCCCCCGGCGATTTTGCGCCCATGGACCAGCACGTCGTTGCGGACAGGTGCAACGAAGCATTGCTCTTGTCCCGCGTCCTCGTCCGCAAGGTCGGCCTCCACCCCGGCCTGACGGAGCGCGCCGGCAATCGCCTCGTGCAAAAAGCGGTAGGTGTCGCGAGGTCGCATCGAGGCCCAACTTTCATGACGTGGCACAACCAACGAGAAAGTGAAGTCTCCCTCATGCACCACCACGCCCCCGCCGGTCCATCGGCGGCAAAACGGCAAGTCGGGACGAACCATCCGGGCTGATTCTTGGGGAATGAAAAAACCCGCGCTGATCCACGGCTGTGCCCAAAAAAACACGCGCAGCACTGGAAGATCGACGGTCGAGAGCATGGCCTCATCGCATGCCA
>JBILDG010000021.1:0-14175 GCA_044352715.1 Chthoniobacterales bacterium
GGGACTGCAAGGCCACTCTGATGCCGATGTGCTCAGCCACGCCATTGCCGATGCGATTCTGGGTGCTATCGGCGAACGCGACATCGGCCACCACTTTCCCAACACAGATGACTCCATCCGCGGCATCAGCAGCATAGAAATTCTTCGACAAGCCCGGAATCTGCTCAATGCTCGTGGCGGCCGCATCAACAACATCGACTCCACCCTTATCGCCGAAGCCCCCAAAATCGCTCCATACCTCCAAACGATGCGCACCAAGCTGGGTGAAGCGCTCAGCCTCGATGCCTCTCGTATCGGCCTCAAAGCCACCACCAACGAGGGCCTCGGGTCCATCGGCCGGAGCGAGGGAATCGCCGCCATGGCTGTTGCTTCTGTCGAACTTCCGTGAGTCATGTTGAAGTTTCACAACACTCTCACCCGCACCATTGAGCCATTCATGCCGCTCGACCCGACCGGGCGCTCGGTGAAGGTCTACACCTGCGGTCCCACGGTGTACAACCACGCCCACATCGGAAATTTCCGTGCTTATGTCTTCGAGGACTTGCTACAGCGCCACCTCGAATATCGGGGACACCATGTCGAGCGGATCATGAACCTGACCGATGTGGATGACAAAACCATCCGCGGCGCCCGCGAGAAAGGCGTTGCTTTGGCCGACTTCACGGCACCATTCAAATCAGCCTTCTTCGAGGATCTCAAAACCCTTCGCATCAAACCGGCAAACGATTTTCCCTGCGCGACAGACCCGCCCCATATCGCCCGCATGATTTCCATGATCGGTCAACTCGTTGCCGATGGTCACGCTTACCAAGCGGAGGACAAGTCGGTCTATTTCCGCATCGCCAGTTTTCCGGCTTACGGACAACTGGCCCATCTCAACCTCGAAGAACTGCGTCCTTCAGGGCGCATTCGCTCTGACGAATACGAAAAAGAAAACATCGGCG
This sequence comes from Chthoniobacterales bacterium, assembly GCA_044352715.1. GTDB lineage: Bacteria > Verrucomicrobiota > Verrucomicrobiia > Chthoniobacterales > JACTMZ01 > JACTMZ01. The sequence continues at coordinate 945 of JBILDG010000021.1, forward strand.
ACTTTGCCCTGTGGAAAGCTCACGATGCCGACGATGGTGAAGTGAAATGGGATAGCCCTTGGGGCCCCGGACGCCCCGGTTGGCACATTGAATGCAGCGCCATGGCCACCGGCTTGCTGGGCAACCGCATCGATATCCACTGCGGTGGCGTGGATAACATTTTCCCACATCATGAAGCCGAGATTGCCCAGACCGAGTGCTGCACCGGCCAGCAATTCGTCAAGCTGTGGATGCACTGTGCTCACCTCATGGTGGACGGCCGCAAGATGGCCAAGTCCTTCGGCAATTTTTACACGTTGCGCGACCTCCTCGACAAAGGCTGGAGCGGGCGCGAGGTCCGTTATGTGCTTCTTTCGGCGCACTACCGATTGCCGCTTAATTTCACTTTCGACGGCCTTGCCGCCGCCCGAAGCTCCCTGCAGCGTTTGGACGAGTGGCAAACCAGACTTACCGAACTTGCCTCCACCGCCAAATCAAGCGCCCCCCACCCCGCTGCCATCGAAGATGCTTTCGGCGAATACTTGGATGACGACTTGAACATCTCCGCCGCATTGGGATCGCTCTTCGATCTAGTGCGCGACACCAACCGCGCCATGGATACCGGCGAAATTTCGCCCGAACAAGCGCGCGGACTTCTTGATTACTGGCAAAACCTCAACTCCATCCTTTCGCTTGAACCAGAAGCAGCGACCATTCCGGCAGAAATCACCGCATTGGTTGAAGAACGTCTTGCCGCGCGCGTCGCCAAGGACTGGACCCGTAGCGACAGCCTCAGGGATGAATTGCTCGCGCGCGGATGGATGGTAAAAGACACCAAGGACGGAACCAAACTTACCCGCACCGGATCATGAACTTTCCTCCGCAAAACCTTCTCGATCTCGATCACACCGACCACCGTTCGCTTTTCGACAAAGTCACCAATGTTTGGGAAGCACTTTCACTCATCGCCTCCTACCTGCAGTTCCGCTTGAAACCGGCCATCAACGGAAAACAAATCGGGCGGCCCTTCATCAGCAACGCGGTCTACATCGGCCACGGCACGGTGATTGAACAGGGCGCCATGATCAAAGGCCCCGCTTGGATCGGCGACCGCTGCGAAATCAGGGCCGGTTGTTACATCCGCGAAAACGTCATTGTCGGCAATGGCGCCGTGCTCGGCAACTCATGCGAGTTCAAAAACAGCATTGTCTTCGACGAAGCCCAGGTGCCGCACTTCAATTACGTCGGCGATTCCATCTTGGGACACAAAGCCCACTTGGGAGCGGGCGTTATTCTGTCGAATGTCCGGTTAGATCACGGCGAAGTCATGGTTCGGGGCAGCGACTCCTCCACGCGCACAGGATTGCGCAAATTCGGCGCTATCGTCGGCGATCGGGCTGAGATCGGCTGCAATGCAGTCATCAGCCCTGGATCGATCATCGGACGTGACTCGGTGATCTATCCAGGAACCCACTGGAATGGTGTTTTGGAGGAGCGATCCATTGCCAAAATGCGCCAGTCTATCGAAATAGCACCGAGGAGCTGAGAGAGCATCCATCCCCTAACAGAATACGGCAATGGATTCGCACCGCATCAAAGCAAAATTGCCCTTCCTTATTGTGGTTTTAGGTTTGTGCCTCATCGCCTTTTCCCCATCGGCGCGGGCACAGCTGGACACGGCCGCAGAAGGCGCTTCAGAGCCAAGGAGCAGCAACATCGAAGACCGCACGTTGAACGTGATTGATACCAAGGTTGAATCAATCATCGGCGAGATCACCTCCTACGTTGATAAAGTTCGTTTGGAAAATTTTCCCCTTTACCTGACATCTTACAGCGCCATCGTCGGTGCGGCTATCGGCGTCACCATATCTTTGTTGGGCTACCGCCTGAGCGACCCGCGATCGGACTACACCCAGCTTCGCCGACGCGGCTCTTTGCTCGCGATGACTTGCGGTGCAGCATCCGGCGTTTTGCTCGCCGTGATCAAAGCACCGGCCGACCTCGACGGGAAACTCACCGTGTTGCTCTTGAGTATTACCAGTGGAGCTGCGGTTGGATGGGTCATGTCGCTTCTGACATTCATTGTTCAGCGTTACCGCAGTTCGCTTTTGGCGATAAAAGAAGGTCGGATCATGAGCCAGCGCATTGGCCGGCGTTAAGCTGCGGACTTTCAGCCGGCTACTGCACGGTCCGCTTCACGGTTGCGTTGATCTGGGACTCGCTCTCCGGGAGCAAAGCTATGGCGTAATTGCCAAGCGCGTTTGCCTGCTGCGGATTGTCCCAAGCCATTCGTCCAACCGTGGCAACCAGCTCGTGCTCTCCCTCTTTCGCCGCGTTGCGCAAATGCCAGCGCTGTTCCGAACTCAACCCTGCCCCCGATTGGCGCGCCTCGGCCGAATCACCTCCAGAAAACTCCATGTTTACGCAGGCGGCCAACATTAGTGCCGCCACCACCATTGCCAGACGGCGGCATGAACAAACTCGCGGCGACTTGTCCATAGCAATTCATTCTCCCGTGGCGATGGGAGCACGCACGCGATTTCCCCACTCAGTCCAAGAACCGTCGTAATTGCGGACTTTTTCGTAGCCGAGCAGATACGTCAGCACGAACCACGTGTGGCTCGATCGCTCGCCGATACGGCAATATGCCACAATTTCTCGGTCAGCCCCCAACCCGCACCCTTGGGTGTAAATTTTCTCCAACTCCCCGCGCGACTTGAATGTGCCGTCATCATTCACCGCCGTCTTCCACGGCACACCGCGCGCTCCCGGAATGTGACCGCCACGCAGCACACCCTCCTGCGGATACTCCGGCATATGGGTGATCTCACCGCGGAACTCGCCAGGCGAACGGACATCGATCAAAGGAAGTTTCGCTTCACTCTGCCGCTTGGCATCTTCATAAAATGCGCGGATTTCGTCATCGCGCCGCCGTGCCGGCAATGGGTATTCCACCATGGCGAAGCTGGGTTTCTCGCGGGTGAGCGGTCGCCCCTCGGCCACCCATTTATCGCGGCCGCCGTTCATGATTTTCACGTTCTTGTGGCCGAAAAGACGAAAGACCCACAGCGCGTAGCAAGCCCACCAGTTCGATTTGTCGCCATAGAATACGCAAGTCGTGTCCCGCCCGATGCCGTGCTTCGCGCACAACGAAGCGAACTCCGCGGGACTGATGTAATCCCGCACCGTCTGGTCCTGCAAATCCGCCCGCCAATCGATGTGCACCGCCCCCGGAATATGCCCCGTGTCGTAAAGCAGAACATCTTCGTTGCTTTCGATGATACGAACCGATGGATCGTTGAGATGTTCAGCCACCCAATCGGTGGAGACCAAGGCTTCGGGATGTGCGTAATCTTGCTGGTTCATAAAGTTGCGTCTACCTTCCCACGTAATTGTAGCAGGGTTTGTAAGCTACAAAACAAAGCCACCGGCGACAAACACGCAAATCAGCAGGCCGCTGCTGCGACAGGCTTGCGCGGCCGTTTTGATCATCTTAGTTTCAAGCATCCCAATCTATTTGGAGGGGTGGTAGAGCGGTTTATTGCACCGGTCTTGAAAACCGGAGACCCGCAAGGGTCCGTGGGTTCGAATCCCACCCCCTCCGTATTTCCGCCGCAGGCGGGTTGAATCTTCCGGTGGGATGTGAACAAGGTTCGAGCCGTCAGACAGGCTGAGCGCAGCGAAGCCAATCCCACCCCCTCCGTTCCATGCCGCAGGCGGTTCAAGCTTTGGCGACGATCAATTCGCTCCACCGGGTGGTGAATTTTTTTGAGCGGCGTTCTTGCCGCATGGACCAACCTTGGGTGACGCCCATGGAACCGTAGCGGATGGCGTGATCCCCGAGTTTGCGATTGAGACGATCGACGACCGCAGCCAAGGCGCGCCGCGAAGGATCTTCGGGTGCGGCAAAGAGGTCGGACTGAACGCTGGTTTCCCGCACGAGGCCACCGACGATGACTCCGGTTTTTTTGTAGAAGTGTCCAGGGCGATAAATACGCCGCAGCAACTCCAACGCCGGCGCGATCAACCTTGGCGTGGTATTGCAGGGTGCGGGTAAATCGGTCTGTGCACCCGCATGGTGCTGCGGTTGGTTGGAATTGAATGTGTTTGTTTCGACAAAAACTTGCAGATGGGTGGCAAAGAGTTTTGCGGCGCGTAATTTTTCAGCTACCCGGGCCGTGTAAGTGGCCAATGCTTCCTCGAGTTCATCCAGCGATTCGATGCGGTGACCGAAAGATCGCGCTGTGGCGATACTCTGCTTCGAGGGCGGAATCTCCTCCAAGGCCAGACAGGAAAAACCGTTCAACTCCCGGACAATGCGCTCGCCGACCACGCCGAGCTTTCGCCGCACCCAGACAATGTCGGCCTGTTGCAGGTCCCGTGCCGATCGAATGCCCGCGAGGGCCAGTTTCTCGGCCGTGCGGCGTCCGATGCCCCAGATATCCGCACAATCCAGGCCCGACAAAATTTCCTGTGCCGCCGCGGATATTTCGAAAAAACCGTTGTGCTGCGGTTGTTTTTTGGCAACGCGGTTGGCGATCTTGGCGAGAGTTTTCGTCGGCCCGATGCCGATGGAGACAGGAATTCCGGTCCATTGACGCACGGTCCGCCGCAGAAAGCGGGCAAAATCTTCACCTTGATCCGGCCCGATGCACAAAAAAGCCTCATCAATCGAGTAAATCTCCATCGCCGGGACAAGCGGAGCGATAACGTTCATCACCCGGGCGGACATGTCGCCATAAAGGGCAAAATTCGAACTGAGCACCCGCACTTTGTGGCGCCGAAAAAGCTCGCGATGCCGGAAGGCGGGAGCGCCCATGGCAATCCCGAGCTTTTTCGATTCCTCGCTGCGGGCAATAACGCAACCGTCGTTATTACTCAAAATAACGACAGGTTGGCCGATCAACGCCGGATCGAACACCCTCTCGCAGGAAGCATAGAAGTTGTTGCAATCAAGCAGAGCAAAACGCGCACTCATCGTGCCGGGTGAATGACGAAGGTAACCACTCCCCAAATCACCAGATCGCAGCTCTCGGTGATCTCAATGGAAGAAAACCCCTCACTCTCAGCCTCAAGAAAAATTCCGTTTTTCTTTTTACGCAGACGTTTGACCGTGAATTCGCCGTCGAGCATGGCCACGACGATGTTGCCATTGGCGGCGACGAGAGACCGATCCACCACCAGAATGTCGCCGTTGTTGATGCCGGCGTCACGCATCGACTCCCCCTGCACCCGCACAAAAAAGGTCGCCGAGGGATGGCGGACCAAGTGCTCGTTCAAATCAAGAGCCCTCTCCAGATGATCATCCGCCGGCGAAGGAAAACCCGCCTGCACCTTGGCAGAGACCAGAGGAATAGAGCGCTTCGTGAGCGAGACAAGGGGTATGGGTGTCGTCAGCGGCATAAGATCCCTACTTTAAGGCGTCGTTTCATGTTCATCCACGGACTTTTACGGGGGGCATCGGACACGGGCTGTCCTTACCCTGAACAAAAAAACCGCCGCCCGGTGGCAGGCGGCGGCTTTTGATAGTTAAAACGAAATTATTCGAGTTTCTGTTGCACGCTTTCGGCAGCGTCTTTGACAGCTTCGCCGGCGCTTTCAGCGGCGGACCCCACGGTTTCGACTGTCTTGTCGGCAGCATCCTTGACCGCTTCCGTCGTGGCTTCAGCAGCTTCCTTGGTTTCGTCGGCTACGGTCTTGGCAGCTTCCTTGGAAGCATCCCACGCGCCTTCGGCGACGGCCGCAGCACCCTCGGTCGCTTCGCCTACCTTTTCAGCGGCGGTTTTGGTATCTTGGGCAGCTTGATCACAAGCGGACAGTCCGAGAACGGCGGCCGCAGCAACAATGAACGTGAAGTATGTTTTCATAGCAATTCAAACGTTGTTCGCTCAGCGCGTGATGAGCAACCCCTTTTTCTAAATTTCCGCGGCCGCTTGCAGGCGCAATCTTGACACAAAGACGCGCAACTGATTCCTTCCCAAGTCCGCGCTGGAAAATCCTGAGTAGCTCAGTGGTAGAGCGGTCGGCTGTTAACCGATTGGTCGTAGGTTCGAATCCTACCTCAGGAGCGCCAGCCGTAAGCTGGCGAGTGTGACCGATCTGACCCGCTGGAAGCGGCAAAAATGGAAAGGTCGCCGGGCGACCAATCCTACCTCAGGATCGCAGCTCCCCACTGCCTGACATCCTAGACGCAAACACCGGAAAGCTTCCCGCAGGCAACCTTTTCCGCCCCAAAGAAACGAAAGTTTGGCTTTATTGTTCGGGCGTCGATGACGGCTGAGATTTGATCGCCGTGCCAAATGCTTCTCCCGCTTCGCGGAAAGCTGAACCAAGACCTTCGGCAGCTTGCTTCATTTTTTGCAACCCCTCGGTCATGCGAGCAGCAAGGTATTGGGCTTGGAGGTTCTGCCGCTGCCGATCCAGAGATTCGGCCTCTTGGATTTTACCGGCACTCCGGAGCTGCCCGATTTTTTGATCCAACCGATCGAATGACTGCTCGATCTTTTCCGCGGCCTCGGCGGACGGAGCCGACGGATAAGCCGCGATTTCTTTTTGGAGAGTGTCTGCGGTGCGTTGCGCCGAATCGCATCCGGCCACCACAAGCACTGCCAGCAGTAGGACAATGGTATTGTTTTTCATAAGATGTTAACGCCTCATTGAGCGGTAACGCGCGATCAAGGCGTTGGTCGAGCTGTCGTGAGACAAGGCGGGTGCAGCTTCGCTTTCCAGTTCGGGAATGATCCGCAAAGCAAGGACTTTGCCCAGTTCGACACCCCACTGGTCGAAGGAGTTGATGCGCCAGATCACCCCTTGGGTGAAAACAATGTGCTCGTAGAGCGCAACGAGGGATCCGATCGTCTCCGGAGTAACGACCTCGGCCAGAATCGTGTTGGATGGATGGTTGCCTTTGAAAACACGGTGCGGCACGAGCGACTCACCGGTGCCTTCAGCTTTTACTTGCTCCGCGCTCTTGCCGAAAGCGAGAGCCTCGGCCTGCGCGAACATATTGGCCATCAGAATATCATGGTGCCGCCCGAGAGGATTCAGCGTCTTGGCAAAACCGATGAAGTCGCACGGGATCAAATGAGTGCCTTGATGAATCAGCTGGTAAAACGAATGCTGCCCGTTCGTGCCGGGTTCGCCCCAGTAAACGGCACCGGTTTCGTAATCCACACACTGCCCGTCGAGCGTCACACTTTTGCCGTTGCTCTCCATGGTGAGTTGCTGGAGGTAAGCGGGAAAACGCTTCAAATACTGCTCGTAAGGCAGCACCGCCACCGTCGCAGCGCCAAAGAAGTCGGCATACCATATGCCAAGCAGCCCCATGATAACCGGCAGGTTTTTCTCGAACGGCGCCGTGCGGAAATGCTCATCCATCGTGCGGAACCCCGATAGCATGGCACGAAAGTTGTCCGGTCCGACGGCTATCATGGTGGAGAGCCCGATAGCGGAATCCATCGAGTAACGACCGCCGACCCAGTCCCAGAAGCCGAACATGTTGGCCGTGTCGATACCGAACTCCGAAACCTTGGCGGAATTGGTCGAGACGGCCACAAAGTGCTTGGCGATGGCCGCCTTGTCCCCGCCCACCCCGCGCAAAATCCACTCTCTCGCCGTGTGCGCATTGGTCATGGTTTCCAGCGTGGTGAAAGTCTTCGACGAAACAATGAAGAGCGTCTCGGCCGGATCGAGACCATGCACCGCCTCGGCAAAGTCGTCGCTGTCCACGTTTGAAACGAATCCGCACCGCAGTGATCGGTCACTGTAAAACTTCAGCGCCTCATAGGCCATGACAGGCCCGAGATCGGAACCGCCGATCCCGATGTTGATCACATTGCGGATTTTTTTACCCGTCTGGCCGAGCCATTCCCCGGAGCGGATGCGCTCGGCAAAAGCAGCCATTTTATCCAGCACTTCATGAACACCGGGAACGACATCTTCCCCATCGACGAAAACTTGCGTCCCGCGCGGGGCCCGCAGCGCCGTATGAAGCACGGCACGGTTTTCCGTAATATTGATTTTGTCGCCACGGAACATCGCTTCAATCCGGTCTTTCAGCCCGGCCTGCTCCGCCAACGCGAAAAGCAAACGCATCGTTTCGTCCGTGACGCGGTTTTTGGAGTAGTCGAGAAAAAGACCCGCTCCCTCCGTCGTGAAACGCTCGACCCGCAGTGGATCGTCGGCAAAAAGCCCGCCCAGCGTCAGCGGTGAAACCACACGATAATGCTCCTGCAAGGCCTGCCAGGCCGGGGACTGTGTGAGTGAAGAATTGTGTTGGCTCATGTCAAAAATTCATTTTAGCGGAATTGGCGCTTGGGGCGACAATTCCTTTGGCATTGTGATTTTTTAGCGTGAAAGCGACGTGCAGCTGCCGCAACGTAGAGGCATGAAACGTCTTGTTCTTCTCTCATTGTGCGCATCCTTTCTCGTCGGTTGCGCAGCCATCCAGCGCGCCGAACGCAACAGCACCGAGCAGCTTTTGTCCGCCGCCGGCTTCCGGATCCTGCCCGCCGACACGCCCCAGCGCCAAACCTCGCTGGCGGAACTCCCCCCTTACAAACTCCATCGCGAAATCCGCGGGAGCCACGTTTATTACGTCTACGCCAGCCCGGAACAAAATTTCGCCTACATCGGTGATCAAGCCGCTTACTCGCGTTACCAAAACCTCATCATCCAGCAGCAGATCTCCGACCAGAACATGATGGCAGCGCAGATGGCCAGCATGCCCGGACCATGGGGCGGTTGGGGCTATTGGGGCTACTAAAGGCTTGATGCCCCGAGTGTCATCACCTCGCATTCTCTGGATTTCCGGGTGGTCCGTGCCCGCACCTTGGCTGGTCGGGGAAGCCCGCGCCGCGTTGCCGGAATACGAACACTCAGCAATCACACCCGATGCCGGGGCCGTCGCCAGCGCATTGCAATCCGAAGCGGATATCCTCGGCGGTTTTTCTTTCGGCGCCCACCTCCTCTTGGGCCTTGATGACCCCCGTCCGCGCATCCTGCTTGCTCCGTTTATAGATTTGAGATCCGAAGCCGGGCTTGGTGGTGCTGTTACTACAACGCAAATCAAACATCTCCTGCGCTGGTTGAAACGCGATCCCGTTGCAGCGATTGCCGACTTTCACCAACGTATCGGCGTCGCACTTCCCCCGCAGACCGATTCCCCCGACATCCCAAAACTCGCATGGGGGCTGGAGCAAATGCTTGCTCCTGCGCCGGCCCAGGGGCATCTGCCGTCGGGCACCATCGCCGTGGCTGGGAAAAACGATCCATTGTTGGATGCCGACACATTGAAAAAACACCTCTCATGCCTGCAGGTGATTGATTCCGGTCACCAACTACAGCCTTTGCTCGCAGCGGCTGGCCGCTTGCGGCAAAGTGCCGTGTCATGACAAGCCTTGCGGCCGTTCCGGATTTTGATCGTCGCGCCTCGCAATACGAGCAGCACGCGCAGGTGCAACGCAGGGCCGCCCGGTGGCTGGCCGAATGGGTTCCCGCCCGCGTCGAAGGCCCGGCTCTGGAACTCGGCGCCGGCACGGGCCTTTTTACGCAATACATTGCCTCAGCCAGCGACCAACTTTTGGCCACAGATATCTCCACACGGATGGTCGAGACTGGCTCCCGCAAGCTGAGCAAACCGCGCTGGCTTGTCAGCGATGCCAACAAACCTCCCGCCGATTGCGCTTACCGGTGGATCTTCAGTTGCAGCCTCGCGCAATGGCTCACCAATCCCGAGGCCGCCCTCGCCCGCTGGCGCTCCGTAGCGGCACCGGGAGCACACCTCGTTGCTGGTTGGTTTATTCTCGGGACGATGCAGGAGCTACTCGAAAGGTGCCCCGAAACTTCCGTCATGCACTGGCGCAGCGCGGAGGAGTGGCTCGATATTCTGCAGCGAAGCGGCTGGACCACACAACGACACGATACTTGCCACTTTCCAATGCAACACCCAGACACGACCAGCCTCCTCCGCGACCTGCACAACCTCGGCGCCGTGGTTCCCCGACGCCTCACAACAAGCCAACTCCGCCGCGTCATTCGTGTCCACGATCAACACCATCGTGTGGATGGCGTCGTAACCACTCCATTTGTTTTTATGCGGGTGGAGGCAACCAATCAGTGAACGCCTTGACCCCGCAGGTTCCCGGCGAAGCACTGTTCGCCCCAACCCAGCTTATTCTGGAAAATTACCGCCGCTTGTTCAGTCGTGATTTGGTGACCAGCAATGAGTCGGCCAGTGCGGTCGAGGCACTTTTTGAAGCACCGTGTGCGGTGCTGAGCGCACTCGGGCCATCGGGCACGGATCATTTGTTTAATTACGCCAATCGGACGGCCCTTTCCATTTTTGAGACGACTTGGGATCAATTCATCGGATTACCTTCGAGCCAGAGCGCCGAACCGGCGCATCGGGACAAACGGCGGCAGTTGTTGGATGAAGTCGAGAAGAACGGCTTTATCATGAACTACGCGGGCATCCGTATCAGTCGCCGGGGCCGTCGCTTCCGCATCCTGCAGGCAACGGTTTTCAACCTGCAGGACAAAACCGGCCTTCACGTCGGTCAAGCCGCTACTTTTGCGGATTGGGAGCCGATTGATTAGCCATCCCCTTCCTCCGCAGTTCCCAGTTAAGCCAAATCGTCGATACGCCTGCGGATATGAAGGATATCGACAAAGCCGCACCGAGAATCCATGCCGCGGTTGATCCATCTTTGTGCATCCAGGCAACCCATGCTGTCCCCAACAAAAGCCAGCCCGTCACGAAAGTTCCCACCCACGCCTTGAAGGGCCGGCTGCGCACTGCCACGGCGACACGCGTCACCCCGAAAACGCCGAAAACCAGCGCCAGCACGCCGTTGCTATTGGCCAGCAGAAAGTGATCGTTTGTCCATATAACCACGCCGCCCGCCATGGACAAAACTCCGAACATCACTGTCGAAACAAACGTCCCCCAAGCCCTCGAGGAGAATGCGTAAATGATATCTGACACACCTATAGCGAAGATCAGCAAAGCGACAAACTTCAAGTAATGCGCACCGGTCAACATCGGGGCAGCCAAGCCCAGCGCTCCGACAATCACCGCAATCATTCCGAAATACCAAGCCGCCGGAACCGTCGGGGGCACTTGTTTATAGAGCGGCGTGAAAGCCTCCTCCCCCGCCGGCGGGCTCCATCCCCTCTCGCGTTCCAGTTCTCTGGTCTTGTGACGCACGCGGTAGGCCCAATCCTGACATTGGTTGCTGAATAGTGAGTAATAAGCCCCATCGTCTACCTCATCGAGTGCCTCAAAGGCGGCCCGCGCATTGAAACGCGGCGCGACAAACCAATACCCTTGCCCGGAGATCTCGGCCGGCGTGCGCATCACTTTTCCCATGTCGCGTTCGTGGAAACGCTTGCCATCGTCACCATAGCCAATTTCTTCCACCACCGACCCGGCTTTCATGAAAAACAGATGGTCGTGGCGCAATTGCAACCGCAGCAACTCTCCCAGCCTGTTATTAACCAAGGGATACAGCCACGACATTTTATCCAGGTTGCGCTGCGCAAACTGGGCGTAGTCCGCTTCGGCTGCCTCTGGATTCACGCTTGCCCCCGTCTTCTCCATAGCGTGGAGCATCAAGCAACAGCGCAGCGAAGTTCAAGCCTGCCAACTAAAGAAAGAGCCTTTTTGTCCATCTTTGGAAACAAAGATCGCCTCAAGAAAAAGGTCGGTTTCTCTCAAAGCAAACCGCTGGCTTTGAAAATATTCGTGGTGATCCGACGCGCGTCTTTTCCGCTCAATCCATCGCCCAGCACGAGACAAGCAAATGCATATTTTTTCCTGTCGGACTCAACAAAGCCGACCAGCCACCCCATATCGAACTCAACATCCGAACCGGGACCAGCAACCGAGGAGCGCAGTCCGCTGCCAGTTTTACCGTAAAGCGTCCCATTTGCAGCGGACTCAAGCTTCATCACATCTAGGAGCAAAGCAACGGATTCGTCGCTCACAGGCATCTGGCCGTTGACCAAGCGGCAAATTAATTCCGTCTGCTGCGCAGGGGTGATCAAGATGGTCGGTTCACCTGCCCGCGGAAGCCAGAAGCTATCCGGGCGTCCAACCTGGTCATTGTTGCCATAGTTGAACTTATCAAGCCACACCTGCATCCGCTTCATCCCGATTCTTCGGGCCAAATCTTGGAAAGCAGGAACACACGACACCCCAAATGCTTCACGCCAAGTCCGGTCTTCGTCCCAGCCGGGAAAATCACGCTTGATGCCGTCCCACCTCCAAAAAATCTCGTCTGGCTTTCCGATTAACCCTTCTTCAAGACCGATCAATGAATTCCAGATTTTAAACGTCGAGCAAGGTCCAAACTGAGCAGCGGCAGCTTCTTCGTTGAAAACCACCGACTCACCTGACGCGCAATCCCGGAGCACAAACGCACCGTCAACTCCGCCAAAAACATTTCGCACCGCCTCCACAGACAAAGGCAGCACGGCCCATCCCGGCGTGAGGAAGCTCAGCCAAAACAAAACAGTGACAACAAAGCCCTTCATGCCTCTTTTCTAATGGCACCCAACCCAAACGAACAACTCATCTTGCCCTGTGCATGCCAAAAAAACCCGCCCCACAAATGCGGGGCGGGTGGTGATGAGAATTATAACCCTGCAGATTAGCTCTGGGTTTCTTCTTCGGTCTTATCTTTCTTGGATTTGCTGCCATCTTTACAATCGCCACAGCTTCCACAGCTACCGGCAAAAGATGAGGCGGCAAACGAAGCCATAGAAATGGCCGTAACAGTAATGGTGAGGAGTGATTTCATCCGGATCAATACGAGACTCCTCTTGTCTCGGATGCACAACTATTTTTCGACCGGTTTGCGCTACTGGCGCCTTAAGCATCCGGCGAAGTTCTTGCTTTCCCGCCAGACGTGAGCTGACTCTCTGCCCCTTTCATTTTGCCACCTTATGACCGAGACCGCCTTTGAACTATCGGAACACATTCCCCAGATGGCGAGGTTTGCCATCGTCATGGCCGTGCTTCTGGTGGTGCCTCTCTACTGCAAAAGGTTCCGCATACCTTCGGTGGTCGGCCTCATGCTTTGCGGGCTGGCTTTGGGACCAAGCGGGATTCATTTTTTCCCGAAGGAACCCCACGTCGTAGAGTTTTTCGGCGAGCTGGGAAAATTGATGCTGATGTTTTTTGCCGGGTTGGAAATCGATCTGGACGACTTTCTCAAATCCCGCACACGGTGTCTGGTCTTCGGCTTGCTGA
>JBILDG010000184.1:0-4369 GCA_044352715.1 Chthoniobacterales bacterium
GCGTCATGACAAAAAAGGCATGCTGCGAGTTCTTATGAACACCCTCGAAGCCATTCGCGCGCGCCGCGCCATCAAGAGTTATGACCCCAACCACCGGATGTCTGCCGAAGAGGAGCGTCAGTTGCTGAAATTGGCCATGCTTTCACCGACAGCGTTCAATATCCAAAATTGGCGCTTCGTTGTTGTGCGGGACATGGAGATACGCAAAAAGATCCGCGCGGTGGCGTGGGATCAGGCACAAGTGACTGATGCGTCGCTGCTGGTGGTGTTGTGCGGTCATCTCAAGGCGTGGGAGCAAGACGCGGTGCGCTATTGGCGCAATGCGCCGAAAGCAGTGCAGGATTTTCTGGTTCCGGCCATTGCGCAATATTATGGGGGAAAGCCGCAGGTTGAGCGCGACGAGTTGATGCGTTCGTGCGGCATGGCGGGACAGACGTTGATGCTGGCAGCGAAGGCCATGGGCTATGATTCGTGCCCGATGGACGGCTTCGATTACGACGCGGTGGGAAAAATTCTCAATCTGCCTGCAGATCATGCGATCTCCTTCATGATCGCGATCGGCAAGAAAACGCAGGATTCCTGGCCGCGTCCGGGTCAGTTATCCTACGACGAAGTGGTGATCGAAAACGGATTTTAATCCATGTCGCAGAACGCGGCACCGGTGCGCAAGCGCGAGATCTTCGGTTGGTGCTGCTACGACTTTGCCAACTCGGCCTTCATCACGGTGGTGGTCACGGTGGTGTTTGGACCCTTTTACACGGGGGTAGTGGCCGCGGGCAACGAGGCGGCCAATACCCTCTGGAGCGCAAGTTTGGCGGTATCGCAGGCTCTTGTCATCGTGCTTGGGCCGATGTTGGGAGTGATGGGGGATGTCACGGCATCGAAGAAACGTTATCTTCTGGGTATGATGTGGCTGTGTGTAGCAGCGACGGCGGCGCTATGGTTCACCGGGCCGGGGACGCTGTGGTTGGCCTCGGCCTTGATCGTGCTGGCCTATGCAGCGTTTTCCTTTGGTGAAAATTTTTGTGCGAGTTTTTTGAGCGAGTTAAGCACGCCGGAGAATTGCGGTCGCATCTCGGGTTATGGCTGGAGTTTCGGCTATCTGGGCGGATTGGGTGCGTTGGGGGTGGCGCTCTGGGTGATGAGTGTTGTCCCCGAGCGGATTCAGTGGGTTTTTGTGGCCACTGCGTTGTTCATGCTGGCGGCGACAGCTCCGGTGGCCCTGCTATTGCATGAACGCAAGAAGCCCGAGTCCTCGCTGATCTCATGGTGGCGTCTCGGGTGGGCCAGTGTCGGCCGAGCCTCTCACGATCTACCACAGCATCGGGAGTTACTGAAATTTTTCCTTTCCTTTCTGATGTATATGAGCGGGTTGGGTGCGGTGGTTGCATTTGCCGCGATATTTTCGGCACAAGCTCTGGGTTTCACCACAAAGGAAAATATCGTGCTTTTTGCTTCGCTGCAGATCAGCAGTGCGGTCGGCGCTCTGGCCAGTGGGTGGTTGCAGGACCGTGCGGGGTCGGTGCGGGTGCTCGGGGCGGCGTTGCTGCTCTGGTGCGGGGTGGCGGCAGGAGCATATTACTGCCAGGACAAGACCATGTTTTTTGTCGTGGGTAACTTGGCTGGCTTGGCGATCGGATCCAGCCAAGCGGCGAGCCGCGCGGTGGTGGTCCTACTGTCGCCGAGGGAACGGGCGGGTGAGTTTTTCGGGTTTTGGGGTGTTTTCGGGAAGCTGGCCGCAATCATTGGCCCGCTTTCAATGGGATTGGCTGCCGATGCGTTCGGCCTTCGCGTGGCTATCCTCGGAACTTTGTTTTTCTTCGCCGGCGGGTTTCTTGTGCTGCTGACGATCCGCATACCGAATCGTGTGCAGAGGTCAGGCATTTGTGCCTGAAGTTAAACTCTTTTAGGCAGCTTCCTCGGGTTTGCTGCATCCTGCGGATTATGCGCTGAGTCTCCGCATAAATGGGATTGCTTGCATTACCGCTGTGGACTATGGAGGTGGTTATGAAATCTCCTGTCGCTATTGTTCTCACGGCTGTTCTTATTGCCACCATTACGCCTTCTGCCGATGCTAACCAACCTATCGAGTTGCCCAAATTCGTCCGCCAATGGTTCAGCGGTCAGAAATTTTCCGGCAACAGAGAGATGCGGGGAGATTATTTTCAATGCCGTATCAATGGCGCGGATTTCGAAGGAATGGTCATCTCGAATGCAAAGTTTGATCAATGCGATCTTTCCAACGCGAACATGAAAGGTGTCAGGTTTGCCAAGGATGTCCAACTACGCCGTGCAACAATGAATGAGGCCGACCTTGTCGGGGCGGATTTTGTGGGAGCGGTGGTCGATTCCGTAAATTTCCGCGGTGCGGATTTGCGCAAAGCAAAAAACTTCAAAGCGATCAAAAAATCAAACTTCCAGCGCGCCGATTTGCGCGGAGCGGATTTTTCCAAAGTTCCCATGCCGATGATCGGTATGGAGTGGGACGATGCGATATATGACTCCTCGACGAAATTCCCCGCAGGATTCGATCCTGACAAAGCCGGTCTGAAAAAAATCAAGTAATCGCCTAGCATTCGGGCTCCGTCTTCCGAGGGCGGATCATTAGCACGAGCGCAACCGACACGATACAAGCGGCCGCAAATACGCTGAAGATGGCGTTGAGCGGTATCCCCCGGTCTCGCATGGCGCCGAATCCCCAGTCGGCGAATCCGCCGCAACTTATGCTGACGAAGTTCATAATGCCATAGCCTGTGGCCCGCAGTTCAGGGCGGGCGATCTGGCAGAGAATGGGCATGTTGTTCGTGTCGAAAAATCCCCAGCCAATTCCGAAGAGAACAAGGGAGAAGATAGCCAGGCCGAATGACCCGAGTGCGGGTGAGTTGCCCACCCCGAAGAGGGCGGGAATAATGAATGCCATGCCTAGTGCGCTGACGTAGATGCGACCGCGTTCCGTGCGACTCATCCAGCGGTCGGCCAACCAACCGCCGCCCAGCGCGGCAATGATTGCGGCCGCTTGCCAGTAAAGCGTGGCCGAGACCCCGGCGAGACCTTGGCTGATGTTGAAGCTTTGCTGGAGGATCGCGGGCATCCAATCTCGCACGACCCAGCCGGCCAGTGCGGGCAGCGTGAAATATAGCACGAGCAGCAGAAAAGAGCTGTTGGTGAGCAGTTCACGAACCGATGAAACCGCTGAGGGGTGACCCGCAACGTTCGGTTTGGCGGGGTGGGGGTCTCGCAGGAGTATAAAAAGCGGAATTGCGTAAATGAGGCCAGCCAACCCAGCGAAATCAAAAGCCCAGCGCCAACCTAGCGATGGAGCATCGGCCGCGTAACCGGCAAAACCTCCAAGAATGACACCGCAATAAATGCCCATTTGGTGAATACCAGTAGCCCGCGAACGGGTGGACCCACGGTGGTAGTCGCTGATAAGAGCCAAAGCGGCGGGGATGTAAAACGCCTCGCTCAACCCCATCGCCGTTCGCGTCCAAAGCAAGCCTTCGTAGCTTGTGACATGTCCCGTGAGCCAAGTTATGAACGACCAGACGAACAAGCTGCCACATATGGTCCAGCGTCGGCTGAAACGGTCCGCCACGTAACCACCGATTGGACTGAAGACCGCGTAAACCCATTTGAACTGGCCAAGCATGTATCCCCATTGTGATTCCATCTCCATACCGGTCACATCCGCCATGACAGAAACCTTCATGGCGGCTATCATTTGCCGGTCGAGATAGTTGAGAAGCGCTACGGGGAAAAGAAGGGCGACGATAAGCCACGCATAACGTCCGGGAGATAATGGAGGATACACAAAAATTTGGTGCTGCGCGCCCGGCAGGATTTGAACCTGCGACCAACGGATTAGAAATCCGCTGCTCTATCCCCTGAGCTACGGGCGCGGGGATGGATGAAAGCTCGCGCAGGCGGCGAATGTTGTCGAGGGCGACAACGGAAGATTAGTCGTCGATACGTCGTTCGACACGTTCCGCGCCGGAGCTGATTTTTTCGCCTACGACGCTAACATCTTCGCCAACCCCCCGCACGGTGTTGCACGCTGTAAAGCAACTCAAACTGGCGATGCCCAAGATAAAAAGAAGGAGTGTTTTCATCATCTACAAAGATTAAGTCGTGCCCGCCGGTCTTGTCCAGAGTCGGTATCTTAGCCTCCGCCAGCGCGCGAGAGTGTTCCTCCCACGGCGGTGAGATCTTCGCCTACGCCACGCACGGTGTTGCATCCGGAAAGGGCAAGTGCGGCCATCGTGGCCAAAAGAAGAACGGCAATTTTCATAAGCACAAATAGCTAAGGTCCGAGTGCGGCTGGGTCAAGGCGTTGCCGTTGTTTCGCTGCCGTGAGCGCTGGCAGTGACCG
>JBILDG010000185.1:0-4338 GCA_044352715.1 Chthoniobacterales bacterium
CGTTCAGCGCGATCATGCCTGCGATGCCGAGGAAGCTGGCCGCGCTCATGTAATCACCGGCCACGGCGAGGCCGTTCTGCCAACCGGTAATGCGGCGTCCGGCCGCGAAGTAAGCACTGGCTCCGCTAGATTTTTTGGCGCTGAAATAAGTGATGACCAAGGTGGCCGCCACGAATGCGAGAAACATATAGAGCGACGTGTTGCTGTGCGTCGCTTCTGGGGTGAGGGTGGCGGGGGTCATATCAGTGTTTGGTGTCGAGTCCGAACTTGGCGAGCAGGGCATGCTCGCGTTTGTCCCAACCTGCGGCGGCGGCGACATAAATGGCTGCCAGCACCCAGGCCATGAAGAATTGCGACAAGGCGAACATGTAAGCGAGGTTCACGTCGCCCCACACCTTTGTTTCCATGAATCCGGGAAACCAACCGACGCCGATCGGCAGCAGGAAGTAGTAGATGATAAAAAAGACCGTGGCCGGAATGATCAGGCGCAGTTTTTTCCGCACCAGCGCTCGAAAATCCGCATCGTCGGCGATCCGCTGGCAATTCGACAGCACGTGGTTGTCGTTGTTGTTCGGGGGAGGAGTGGAGGTGCTCATCGGGCCGGAATGTCAGCAGACATCCCGCGGATTGGGAAGCTCCTAATTGCGGAGGTGGTCGGGCTGGTGGGATTTGAACCCACGGCCTCTGCGTCCCGAACGCAGCGCTCTACCAAGCTGAGCCACAGCCCGTGAAACAAGAATTGGACTTATCGCACGCCGAGCGAGGCGCGGCAAGGAAAGGTTTGGGTGGCCTGTGATGCGCGCGGCTCGGAGTAAACCAACCACGCACGGGGCGCGGATGGGAAAAAGGGCAGGAGTGGATTGACTTCGTTTTACTCAGCCTGTCTCGCTTTGCTCGGCTCGAACTGTGTTCTCATCCACTTAGCATAAGAAAGAATGGGCAGGAGTGGATTCGAACCACTGAAGGCAAGAGCCAGCAGATTTACAGTCTGCCCCGTTTGGCCACTCCGGAACCTGCCCGAAAGTTTCGCAACCGTGCGATCGCGCCTCAGGACGCGTTGCGAGGTTCGAGGACTATGCGTTTAATCACGATTTTTTCCAGCGGAAAGTTGTTGCGGTCGGTATTTTTGCGGCTGATCTCATCGAGGTGTTCGAGGCCTTCGAGCACCCGGCCGAAGACGGTGTATTGTCCGTTGAGGGCAGGGATGGATTTGAGCGTGACGTAAAATTGGCTGCCGTTGGAAACGCGGGCCGGGTTGACTTTCGTGTCGAGCCGGGCGGCCGCGACCGAGCCTTTCACGTGGGGAAGGCGGATTTCGGCGGGCACGGTCCAACCGGGGCCGCCGGTGCCGGTGCGTTCATTGGGGCCGCGCTTGCTGTAGGGGTCGCCGGTTTGCACAAGGCTGCCGGGGAAGGCCCGGTGGAACTGCATGCCACGGTAAAATTTCTGACGGACGAGGGTTTTGAAATTCTCGGCATGGAGGGGGGCGGTGCTGTCGTAGAGACCGATCACGACACGTCGCAAATCCCGTTCTTTGCCGATTTTGATGTCCATCACGGCAACATCGGGGCCGAGTTGCTGGGCAAACAGGACCGGGGCCGCCAGTAAAGCGGCAAGGATGGCAAGCAGGTTGACGGTGAGGCGTGTGGTCATGGTGTTGGGGTTGAAATGGCGCGAGCGCCGACGGGGCCGGCGCTCGCGTGAAAGAGCGGCTTAGTTGCCGGTTGGCGTGGCCGGAGCGGCCGGCAGTTTGTTGTCGATCTTCGAATCGGCTTTGAGCGTGTCGATGATGTTGCGCACCGCATCGCGGCGCTTGCTGCCTTCGAGATAGGAGCCGACTTGGGCTTTCACTTCGTCGAAAGGCATCGTGCCGGCGTCTTTACGGTCGGTGACTTGGATGACGTGCCAGCCGAACTTCGTGCGGACGGGCTCCTTGCTGACTTGCCCTTTTTTCATGGCGAAAGCGGCGGTGGCAAACTCGGGCACCATGCGATCTTTGGGGAAGAAGCTGAGGTCGCCGCCGGATTGGGCTGCGCCGGGCTCTTCGGAGACTTCCTTGGCGACGGCGGCAAAGTCTTCTTTCTTCACGCGATCAAGGGCGGCTTGGGCTGCTTTTTTCTTCTCGGCCACAGTTTTGTCATCGGCGTCCTCCGGCACGCGGATGAGAATGTGACTGGCGCGGACGAGTTCAGGGTGCTCGAATTCCTTTTTGTTCTCGTCGTAGAACTTCTTGATGTCGGCATCGCTGATTTTGGCTTTGTCACCGACTTGGGATTCCATCCACTTCTGCTGTTGGAACATGCGTTTGACGTTGTCGCGGAAGGTGTCCTCGGTCTCGCCGGCTTTGGTCATCTCGGCTTTGAACACGTCTTCGCTGGGGAACTGGCTTTTGATGCGGGCGAGTTCGGCTTCAAGGTCCGCGTCTTTCACGTCAACCGAGGAGGATTTGCGGGCGATGAGTTTGTCCACGATGAGTTCATCGAGGATCTCGCGGTAGCCGGCCATTTTCTGGTCGGGGGTGAGTTCGTCGGGATTGATACCCGAGGAGGCGAGGGCGTTGTTGAAAGTCTCTTGGAGATCGGCGCGGGAGATTTTCTCGCCTTCCACGACAGCCACGGGATCGGGGAGAGATTTGTCGGGTTGAGGGGCGGCTTTCTTGTCTTGGGCGATGGCTACCAAGGGAAACAGAATCGCGAGGGCCGCGATGCCGGCGTAACGTCTAGCAGTTGATTTCATAGGGACGCAGACAATGGCACAGGGGGTTGAGACGGGCCAGCGGTTTTTCAGATGCGGGTGCTGAAGAAATGGAGGGTGGCCGCGTGGCGGGCGGCAAACATCTTCGGGAAGACCAGCCGGCCGGCGATCCAATCGGCCAGCGGGCCGCCCAGCCGCCGCGGCAGACGGTATTCCACGCGATCGGTGAGCATAGATCCTCCGCTCCGGGATTCGAAAATATGGGAATGCCGCCAGCAGGCAAAAGGGCAATGCACCCCCGCATCGACAAGCAAAGAGGGTGCTTCAACCTTTTCCCAGCGCCCGGTCCAGCGGAGGGTGATCGGGCCTTGGCGCACGGCAATACTGAATTCCTCGCCGGGGCGCGCGGTATGTTCGGCGCGGATTTCCAGAATCCGCAGGCCGGGCGGAGAGATGAGGCGGAGGTTGTGCGGATTTTCGTGAAATTTGAAAAGGTCCTCGGGTGAGGCCGGGATGACGGTGCTGCGGGTGAAAACGGGCATGGTGTTCAAAAACTCAAGGCAGGGCTTGCCGACGGGTCGTGTTTTTCGTTATTGCAATACCTTCGGTTCGCCAATAAGCGTGTGCCGGTCAAACCAAACAAAATCTTATGTCCGACAAACCTATCGAAGAAAGAGTTAAAGAAATCATTGTCAAAGAGCTTAGCGTCAATCCCGAACAGGTGACGCCCACCGCCTCGTTCATCGAGGATCTCGGTGCGGACTCGCTCGACACGGTCGAGTTGGTCATGGCTTTTGAAGAAGAATTCGGTGTCGAAGTGCCCGACGAGGAAGCCGAGAAGCTCCAGACGGTCGGCGACGTGGTGAAATACATCGAAGCGAATTCGGGCAAATAAATCCGGATCTCAGCCGGAATGTGCCGGTGAAATTTACAACCCCGCATCCGTATGGCTGCGGGGTTGTTTTTTTGTGGTGACAGTTGCGACCGTGGTGGCTCGCCGTTAGTAAAGTGGGTGTGTCGTATTTGAACCCGGAAGAAGCAGGGCGTTATGCCCGCCAAATGGCGATGCCCGAGTTTGGTATCGAGGGCCAGCGGCGTTTGCGGAATGCGCGCGTCCTGCTGATCGGTGCCGGCGGGTTGGGGTCGCCTGCGGCGATGTATTTGGCGGCGGCGGGGGTGGGGACGCTCGGAATTGTCGATCCCGATGAGGTTGAACTGTCCAACCTGCACCGGCAAATTTTGCATTCCACACAGGATATCGGACGCCCCAAAGTCGAGTCGGCGCGCGATCGTCTGGGGGCCATCAATCCGCGGGTGCGGGTGGAGGCGATCAAAGAGCGTTTCACGGGATCCAATGCGTTGGAGCTTCTGCGCGGATGGGACGTGGTGGTGGACGGATGCGATAATTTTGCGACGCGCTATGCCTCGAATGATGCAGCCGTGGCTCTGGGGATACCCAATGTTTACGGCTCGGTTTGGCGGTTCGAAGGACAGGTTGCGGTGTTCTCGCCAGCGTTGGGCGGCCCCTGCTATCGCTGTGTGAACCCGCAGTCACCGGCGCCGGGCGAAGTCCCGAGTTGCGCGGAAGCTGGGGTCCTCGGCGTCATGCCGGGGTTGGTCGGCACGATGCAGGCGCTGGAGGCG
>JBILDG010000022.1:0-13989 GCA_044352715.1 Chthoniobacterales bacterium
CGAAAACCTCAACCTCTACTGAATGCGCACCGCTGTCATTGTCGGCCACATCACCTCCACGGTGAAGCATCCGAGCTTTCAAGGCTCGCGGTTGCTCATCGCCGTGCCGGAGTCGGACGACGTCGCTCCGCAAGTCGTCATCGACCCGCTCGGCGCGGCCATCGGACAACGTGTCATCATCTCCAGCGACGGCGCCGAATCGCGCAAGATCGTGAAGAACGAACTCAGCCCCGCGCGCTGGAATATCACCGGTATCATCGATCCGGAAGGAGCCCTTGCCGTATGAGAATCGGCACCGTCATCGGCCGCGTCACCCTTTCGGTGCGCCACCCATCCTTCCAAGGTGAACGGCTGCTCCTCACCTTGCCTTGGCGCCGCGAGACCCTGGCAGGCGAAGAAAAGTTCGACCCGTCGATCGTCGTTTACGACCAACTAGGCGCCGATGCCGGGCAAAATATCACCATCAGCGAAGGCCGCGAGGCCGCCTGCCCTTTCCCCAAACCAACACCAGTGGACGCCTACTGCGCAGCCTTGGTCGATGAAATGTTTATCCAATCCAACTCATGAAACTGTTCGCCCAAAAAGACGCTGCCGAGTTTTTGAAAACCGGCGCCAAAGAATTCCGCCACAACCGAGAAACCCAGCTCACTCCGGGTGCTCGTGATGTCTTTTCCGAAGCCGGCATTAAAGTGATTTTCGACGACGGCTCCAATCCGCCCGTCTCCATCGGAGCCGCCGCCGTGTCAGTCACGACCGACGATGCCCGTCTCTTCAGCTCTCCCGCCGCGGAGCAGATCAAAAAAGAAATCTGCGAGATCGGGCGACGCATCTGGATGCGCGAATACTGCGACGGCAACGGCGGCAACATCTCCGCCCGCATCTCCCCGGATCGTTTCATCTGTACACCGACCGGAGTCAGCAAAGGATTCATGACTCCCGATATGCTTTGCATGGTCGATGGTGAAGGCCGTCAAGTCGCCGGCACATGGAAGCGCTCCAGCGAGATCACAACGCATCTGGCGATTTACCATACGACACCCGACGCGGTGTCTGTCTGCCACGCCCACCCCTGCCATGCCGGTGCCTTCGCCATTAAAGGGATGCAGCCTCCCCCATATCTCATTCCCGAGCTGGAAGTCTTCGTCGGCACGGTGGCGCTCGCAGAATACAAGACACCCGGATCCGCGGAAATGGCCGAGGCCATCAAACCTCTCGCCCCGCAGCACCAGTCGATCATCATGGGCAACCATGGCGTCATCACCTGGGGCAAATCCGTCGAGGATGCCTACTTCAAGATGGAAATCACTGATGCTTACTGCCGCACCGTTATTCTCGCCCAGTCCATCCCCGGAGGCACCTCCATCCCGTGCGAGAAAGTCGGCGAGTTGCTCGACATCAAGAAATCTCTCGGCCTGCCCGATGACCGCTACGGATTGAAACCGGCCGAACTGTGCGAGATCGACCCGTGGACCCAAATGTGCGGACAGCGTGGCGTCACTCTGCCGGTAACTCCATCCAACCCCATGACACCATCCGCATCTGCGCCGGCCCCTGCTGATCTGGAGGCTTTGGTGCAAAAAATCACCGACGAAATCGTCGCCAACCTAAAATAAATATCATGAAAGTTGCCATCATCGGCGGTGGGGGCCGCGTGGGAAGCTGCGCTGCGTTTGCCCTGCAGTGCTCCGGAATCGTCAAAGATCTCATCATTCTCGATGCGAATCAGGCCACGGCCGAAGGTGAAGCCCTCGATCTTCTCCATGGCGCTGCCTACTGTGCCGATCAGAGCATTTACGCGGGAACCTACGCAGATTGCGCCAAGGCCGACATCGTCTGCATCACGGCTGGACTCCGCCGCAAACCCGATGAATCCCGTCTGGACCTCATCAATCGCAACGTCGGCCTCTTCAACGGCATCCTCGACAGCCTCAAACAGGCGGGATTGAAAAAAGACGCCATCATTTTTGTCGTCTCCAATCCTGTCGATATCCTCACCCAGCTCGCCGTCGAGCGTTTGGGGCTTCCGGCTGCGCAAGTTCTCGGCTTGGGCACGATGCTCGACACCTCGCGCTTCTGCTCGCTCATCGCCTCCGAGTTGAAACTCCCCGCCACGCAGGTGCGCGCCATGATCCTCGGTGAGCACGGCGACAGCATGCTTCCCGTCTGGTCCTCGGCCTCAGTCGACGGTTTCCCACTGCTTAAATTCCCCGGTGTCACACCGACCTTCCAATCCAAAATCTTCGAACGCACTCAGAAAAGCGGCGCCGAGGTCATTTCGCGCAAAGGCGGGGCCGGTTGGGCCGTCGGCGTGGCCATTCGAGAAGTGATCGATTGTATCGCGCTTGACCAGCAACGCATCCTCCCGGTCTCCAGCCAGATCAACGGAGCCTACGGCATCCGCGGTATCAGCATCAGTGTGCCGACTGTCGTCGGGCGTAGCGGGGCGCTCTCGCATGTCGAACTTGAGCTTTGGCCGAAGGAGCTACAGGCTCTGCAAGCCTCGGCCCATGCGCTCAAGACCACGCGCGCCAAGATCAAATAGCTCACCTCCGTAACCGGGGAGCAAAAAACCCCATAGACTGCTGGAACCACGCAGCTTTATCGGCTATGTTCGGCGGGATGACTTTCCTCCGTCTCTCCCTTGCACTCATGCTGCTGTTCGGCAACAGCGCAGCCTGGGCCCAAGCAACCGCCGGTAACGCTGTCCGTAATGGGGGTTTTGAGCGCACAATCCAAACAGCCAATATCTGGGGAGGCACCGATCGCGACGGCTACCTCGTAGGTGCTCGCGCTTCCCTGCCCGTCCTGATGGGTAAGGGAGAGATCAGCGCGCAACCCATGCCCGTTTCCGTGGCTGTCGGTGACATGAACGGCGATGGAAAACTCGACATCATGGCCGCGGACCCGCAGGGCTTTATCAGAATTTATTTCAATAGTGGAAGCCCTCAGGAGCCCAAGTTCAATTTTGGAGAGTTGACGACACCGTATTTGACAATATCAGACACCCTCCCGCCTTGGACACCTTCGGGAGTGTTGGCTCTGAGCTACGAAAAAGCATGGAGTGAACGCCGACGCGGTATCCGCATCGGTTTGGTCGACACCGGCAACACCGGCAAGTTGGATCTCGTTGCAGGCAACTACTTTGGCGAAATTTTCTTTGTTCCGAACCGAGGCTCGCCCCAATCCCCGCAATTCCAGCAGCCAGACCAATTGACCAAAGCCATGCTTCCGACCATGAAGGATCCGAACCATCGTTGGGGCAATCTGTTTGCCCCTTTGCTCTTCGATTGGGACAGTGATCGTCGACCAGACCTCCTCATCGGCGAGGGCTCCTACTCTGCCAACAACATCCATCTTTTTTTAAACCAAGGCTCACCCGCCGCCCCCGCCTTTAGTGAAGAGAAAAGCCAAGTGTTGGCATTGGGGGAAGGTCGACAGCAACTTCATCCGGCGCTCGCCGATGTTGACGGCGATGGAACCATGGACCTTCTGGTCGCCGACCGTGAAGGGTTGGTGACGGCATATCTCCGCCCCAAGACATGGAAAGTTGGGGATGCGATACGCCCCACGGGTTTTCTCGGCAAAAATGGCGGCCTCACCCAGGAAAGCAGCGAGGCTTTCACTCTCGGCTCGGGAATCAACACCATCTCTACCGGCGACCTCAACGGAGACGGACTGTTCGATCTCATCGTGGGTAAACCCAACGGAAGGGTCGCTTGGTCACCCAACAAAGGCAGCAAAGACAAACCAAAATTCGAGCCCCCTAAAGACATTCAAGGAGATAAAAATTCCCAAGCGACTTGGACCCAGCCCTCCGGTTGGGAAATAGATCTCGGGGTTAACCGGGGCAATTTCTACGTTTATGCAAATTGCCCCACCGCGCAGGACGACCCCGCCGCTCAACCTAAAGAGGGGACCCGTGCGGTCAAGTTTGGCTATGATGTCCCGTCCAAATCTGTGATCCCGCCGCCGGTCAATCTCGTTTTTGCCCCGCCGGCAAGAAAACAAGCTAAAGGAGCGACGGATCAATTGAGGGGCACCACCATGGAAAACCTCACAGTCGATGCACCCAGCAACCGAATAGTCATGCGGCAGGAGATAGCATTACAAATCGGCACAACCTACAACTTGAGCATGCAGATCAAGGGATCAAAAGTCCTCAACGGCAAAGCTTATGTCGCTTGGACTGCTTCGAAAGAAACCGGTGAAGCGCGAGAAGTCCGAGGAGAACGCGGCTCAATTAAGAGAGTTGTCAATAGAATCTCTGATAAAGGCGAAATATCCATCGACCTTCGCCCGGGAGCTAGTTGGGGAAAGGCCGGCAACAAATTCAAAGTCGAGTTCGCCAAAGAAAAAGAGCTCAACAATGAGAAAACAGCTACCGGCACCCTGATCATCATGTTCGAGTTGGGTAAACCTGATGGCACGCTCTATCTCGATGACGTGAGTCTTGTCCCCGACAAATGAAGTTTGTCCAACCAAAGGCGGTTCGTTTTCTCGCGATCGCTGCTTGCTCCCTGCTGGCCGCTTGCCCTCATCCCAATTTCCCCAAAAAAGACATTCCACCATCGTTGGTAGCCACGGCCGAAAGACGCGACATTAGTGAAAATATACGTCTCAGCGGTGACATCGCTCCAGCTTACCAAGTCGAAATCAAACCTGAAGTAGGCGGCAAGCTACGCGAGGTTCTTGTCACCACCAGCCAACAGGTCAAGCAAGGTGAGCTTCTCTTTGTTATAGACGATAGCGATCTGCAGATCGAAAGAGCCTCGGCCCAAGTGGACATCAACGGTGCCAGCGTGACCCTGGAAAAACTCGCCGGCAATCTCCAGCGTGCCAAAGAGCTATTCGCTGCAAAGCTCATCAGCAAAGAGGTCTACGACAACCTCGACGCCGATCACCGGTTGGCTGAGACGGCTCTCGAACGGGCCCGCCGCCGCCTCGAAACGGTTGAAGACCGCATCGCTAAAACCCGTGTTCTGGCCCCGGCCGACGGGACAATTCTTTCTGTTCCTGTCATTCAAGGCCAGGTTGTCGTGGCCGCCATGAGTGTCAACTCCGGCACGACGGTCGCCACCTTGGCCGACCTTTCCAGCCTCTTGATCGATGCTCATGTCAACCAGTTGGACATCGGTAAAATCAGCCTCGGCAGCACAGTTGAAATTTTTACCGGGGCCGATCAGGAGACTCGCACCGTCGGGCGATTGACTTTCATCGCGCCGCTCGCCTCAACCAAAAACAATGTGAAAGGATTTTCTGTGCAGGCCACCTTGGAAGGAGATACGACCGGGTTTCGGCCGGGTATGACGGTGGGGCTGAGCCTGCCTTTGGCACATGCTGACAACGCTTTGGCTGTTCCCGTGACAGCAGTTTTTCCGCAACCGGAGGGCGGCAAGGTTGTCTATCTGCAACTCAAAGATGGCCAGATCGAAAAAAGAACGGTCGAAGTGGGAGCGACCGACCTTTTCTTCGCTGAAATTCTCTCGGGCCTCGATCCCGGAGACCGCGTTCTTTTGACCGAACCTGATAAACTCCCGGCAAGGGATACCAAATCCTGAACCGCCATGTCGGTTGTTGATATACGTGATGTTCGCAAAGTTTATGGCACCGGAGCCGATCCCGTGGCTGCCTTAGACGGTGTGAGCCTATGCATCGAAGAGGGCGAATATGTTGCCATCACCGGCAGTAGCGGGAGTGGAAAATCCACACTCATGCACTTGATCGGATGCCTCGACACCGCAACATCCGGCCAAGTCCTAATCGCCGGCGAAGATGTCAGCACAGCAGGGTCCGACAAGCTGGCCCGTTTGCGCAACCGCAGCATCGGGTTTGTTTTTCAAGCCTTCAACCTTCTGCCCCGCCTTGATGTGCAAAAAAACATCGAGTTGCCACTTGTTTACTCCGGAGTCCCTGCGGCCAAAAGACAAATCCTGGCGCAGGAAGCAGCCGCCAAAGTCAATCTCACATCCCGACTCGCCCATCGCCCATCCCAACTCAGCGGCGGCCAATGCCAACGCGTCGCCATCGCGCGCGCTTTGGTCAACGAACCAGCCCTCATCCTCGCCGATGAGCCGACGGGCAACCTTGATTCAGTCAACGGTGCCGAGGTTCTCAAACTCATCTCCGAACTGCACGCCCTCGGTCGAACAATCGTGCTGGTTACACACGACGACAGTATTGCATCCAAAGCCGCCCGGCGCATCGAGTTGCGCGACGGGCGAATTGTTCTGGATAAAAAACAATGAGCTGGCTGGCGGGATTAATGGTCGGGTTGCAGGAGATCCGGGAACACAAATTCCGGAGTTTTCTAACCATGCTCGGGGTCATTCTGGGAGTCGCCAGCCTGCTTGCCATGTTTGCACTTACCGCCGGAATTGCCACCAGCTGGCGATCGACTATGGCCCAGCTTGGCGGACTGGAGCGCGTTACCGTTGCTGAAAAAGCGCCCTCACTTGAGATAGCTGATATGGCCTCTCTCTCACCGGGGAGAACTTTGGCCGACGCCGAAACCCTCGCCGCTGCCACTTCGTTCATCTCGCACATCTCTCCGGAAATGAACACCGCAGCAACTCTGTCAGCCCCGGACGGCGAAACCATCGGGGCTCGCATCTCCGGCGTCTGGCCGGATCATCTTACTGTTCATCAACACATTGTCCGGCTGGGCCGTTTTATCTCCCCGCTTGATCTGGAGCAAGGCAGCCGCATCGTTGTTCTCGGCGACAACATTGTGTCGGAGCTCTGGCCTGGAGAGTACGGTCAAGAAACCGACTTTGTCGGACGCCATATCACGATCAACGGACGCCCCTTCACCGTGGCGGGCATTCTCGAGCGCTACGAACGTGAGGAAGATAAACGGATTCGCGAAGCCGCCTCAACCGGCGACAAGCAGCCAGCCCGACTGGGCTTTGGTGGTCGCAGCGCAGGTTTTCGGCGTGATCCTTTCCAGTGGAAAAACTCGGCCGTTTTGATTCCCCTATCCACGCTTTATCACGAGTTCAGGTCGGGGCAGCCCGACATCCGTCCCTTGAGTATGGCCAAGCTCGATCAGCTGGATTTTCGGGTGCGCGACATGTCGCTCTTCCAGGAAACTCTCGACAAAGCAGACGCCATCCTCAGACAGACGCGTCGGGGCATCGACGACTACAGCTTGGAGACGAGGGAAGATTGGTTCGACCGTATGGAAACCAGTCTCCGCGCCACTCAGCTGAGCGGTGGTCTCATTGCCGGCATTAGTCTGCTGGTCGGAGGAATAGGAATTGCCAATATTATGCTCGCGAGCATCGCACAGCGGGTACGCGAACTCGGCGTTCGTCTGGCTGTGGGCGCCAGACGTCGCGATATTTTCCTGCAAATTCTTGCCGAGAGTACGGTGATTGGTGTTGTCGGCGGGTTCCTTGGCTTGGGTGCGGGGTTGCTCTTGCTGGAAATACTGGGGGCCATCGCTCCACTGGAAAGCCCTCCGGTCGTCGAGCCATTGGCCGTAATGATAAGCGTCGGCTTTGCCACTGCCGTCGGTATTCTCAGCGGTCTCTATCCGGCTTGGCGCGCCTCGCGGCTCGATCCGATCTCAGCCTTGCGCTACGAATGATAACCATGAGACCGCCAGCGCTAATCCTATGGGCCATCATCGCGACGTCCTCAGCCTGGGCCTCGGCGGCAGGTGAATATTTCGCCCGAGTCACTTACCCGGAAGCTGTCCAACTCGCCCTGCAGAAAAATTTCGCCATCGAGGGTGCGTCATTTGATCCGCTTATCAGCCGCGCACAGCTTCGCAGTTCCCAAGGGAAATTCGATCCGGTCCTCAGCTTGGCCTACAGCCGTAATGACAACGCACAAGACTTGAGCGGACTCGTTGTCACCGGCGGACCGCAGCCCGGAGACGGGCTGATCCAGCCCGGACTATACACGCGGAACCTTCGTGATTTTGGCGAGGCCAACATCGGTGGTCTGACTCCCTGGGGAATGAACTACGAGCTGGGTGTAACTTTGGAAAATTTTCGTAACTCCCGTGAGAACTACTCCGACCGATACACCACCTTTGCCGGCGTCACCATTACCCAACCGCTCCTGCGCAACTTTGGCACGGGCGTCACCATGGCATCCATCCGTCTGGCGCGGGCCAACGATGCCATTGCCGGATGGAACTACCGCCGGCAGGTCATCGATACCGTCACCCGCGTGGCCGAGATATACAACGAACTCTGGTTTTCATCGGGAAATGTCGAGGTGGAGCGCCGCTCGCGGACTCTGGCCGCACAATTGGCAGCCGACAACCGCCGACGCGCCGAAATCGGGGTGATGTCACCGCTCGATGTGCTGCAAGCCGAGACCGACGTTGCCGCACGGGAAGAACGCGTGCTGGTAGCAGAGCGCCAGCAAGCGGATGACGAAAACTTCCTCAAACAACTTGTGACCAACCGCATTGAAGACGTTCTTTCGATCCGTATCGACATCTCTCCTCCCGCCCGAGCCCAGGGCGTTTCTCCCGAACGCAAAGCCGATCTTGCTGCCGCCATCGAGAATCGCCCCGACTACCAGATCGCGCTCCTCGAACTGCAAAAAAAGCAAATCAACGTCGTCTTCACCCGCAGCCAGGCCCTGCCGCAACTCGACCTCGTTGCCAGCTTCGGCAGCAACGGTCTCGATCGTGAATTCTCGGACAGCGTCAGTCGCACCATCGAAAATAACGCAGCCGTATGGTCAGTCGGCGGAGTTTTCAGCATCCCCCTTCCCAACCGCACGGGCCAAGGCAACCTTGAAGCAGCCAAGCTCGAAGTGGCCCGGCAACTCGTCGAACTCAAGCGACTCGAACAAAGCATTCTGGTGGAGGCGGACAATGCGGCGGGACAAGTGGAAACAGCCTCGAAACGAATCGAAGTCGCCAGCGTGGCGAGCCGCTTGGCCAGTGAAACTCTGGCGGCCGGCGAAATTCGTCTCCGCGCCGGCACGGCAACGACTTTCGAAGTTCTGCAATTTCAGCGCGATCTGGCCAGTGCCGAAATCTCGGAGATCCGCGCGAAGGCCGATTACAATATCGCCGTGGCCCGTTACGAAAAAGCCACCGGCACGACTTTGCGACGCAACAACATTTCGATGGCAGATTGATCTGCCCCATGCCGGACCTCTCACAGCCCTTGGTGTGGATCGCTGCCATTGCAGCCGCTTTGTGTGTCGGAATGTCCAAGACCGGTTTCGGCGGACTCGGCATCTTTTCCGTAGTCATCTTCGCCTCGATATTGCCGGCCAAAGAATCCACGGGAGCTTTGCTTCCTCTGATGATCGCCGCTGACTTTGTGGGCGTTTATTTTTACCGCCGACACGCCCATTGGCCCGATTTGTGGAAACTGTTTCCCGCAACTTTTGCCGGCATCCTTTGCGGATGGTGGCTGATGCCCCGCATCTCCGACGGAGCTTTCACCAACTTGCTCGGATGGATGGTTCTTGCACTGTTGACGCTCAACATAGCCCAACGGCGCTTCCCTCACGTGCTTGATGCGGCTGCACATCATCCCTTGCTCGGGCTGACCGCCGGATGGGCTGCCGGTGTAGCCACAATGATGGCCAACGCAGCCGGCGCCATCACGGCATTCTACTTTCTGGCTCGCCGGATGGATAAAATGACCTTCGTCGGAACGATTGCTTGGTTCTTTCTGGTCGTCAACCTGTCGAAAGTTCCTTTCAGCTTGCAGCTTGGATTGATCAATCCCGCATCGATGGGCTTCGACCTCATGCTCCTGCCCGCAGTTTTGGCGGGGGCGCTACTGGGTCGTTTTCTGCTGCAACACGTCTCCCAGCAAACGTTCGAGTGGATTACCATCGGACTGGCCATGCTGGCAGCCTCACGGTTGATCCTTTTCGGCTGAAAGGCGGATGCAGCTATGCGAGTGCCGCTTTTTTGGCAATGCGCACGCGGCTGAACATTTCGGTAAAATAGGCACCGATCACCAGCACCTGAGCCGAGTAATACATCCAGAAAAGCAGGATCATGAAAGATGACATGGCGCCATAAAACGACTCTGCGCTTAACCATCCCAGATAAAGTCCCATGCCCAATTTACCGATAGAGAACAGCAACGCTGTGCCAAAAGCACCCAACCACACGTAACGCCACTTGACCCGCGCTTCAGGCAGGAATTTGAAGACCATTGCACAAACCAATGTCACAAGAACAACGGTCGCAGTGAATTCCAGAGAAAAAAGAAACGTGCTTGAGTAGGGCAAGCCGTCCGGCACGTATTTTTTGGTGGCCGCCAGTGCCGTTGTCGAAAGGAGTGAAACGATCAGAAGCAAACCCGCGACCAAAACCCCCGCAAGAGACACCAGATAATGTTCCACCCACATCCACCAAGTCGCTTCACGTTTGTGCGGCACCCGCCAGATAAAGTTCATCGAATCCCGCAGTTGACGCATCACACTTGAGGAGGTGTAAAGCAACACCACCACGCCAATCGTGGCCGCCCAACCGGAGCTTGTGCGCGCCCGCACACCAGCCAGCAACCCTTCAATCGTCCATGCCGTCTCGGGCCCGAATGCGTCGGTCAACTTTTCGCGCAACTCGCCCTGCGCCGCATCTTCACCGAAAAACCAGCCAGCGATAGCTGTGGCAATGAGAAGCAGAGGACCTATCGAAAACACCGCATAATATGTCAGCGCTGCCCCGTGGGTCATACCTCCTTCCATCACGTAGCGGTTGAATGCTTCCGAGAGAATTTTCCAGTTGCTTTTCTCTTTGTCGGACACTGGTTCCATCGCAACGGATTGTAATTGCTGTTCACCCACTGAAAAGCGTGGTGTTCACCCCATCAACCCGCGGGCGATAACCCGTGGCAGGCTAGGACCAGCATAAACCAAAGCCGTGTAAAGCTGGACCAAACACGCACCTGCCGCGAGTTTCTCCCTCGCACTGGCGACATCCGAAACGCCCCCCACGCCGACAACCGGTCTCGTGGCCCGGGCTGCAACCAAACGCAAAACTTCGTTCGATCTTTCCCGCAACGGATCACCGCTCAATCCTCCTTCGCGATCATCGCCCTCCGAAACCTTCCGGTGATCGATCGTTGTATTGGTAGCAATCCAGCCTGCCGCCCCCTCCTCCTCGCCGACGCCGACAATCCGGGCGACGTCTTCATCCGCCAAATCCGGGGCAATTTTCACGAGCAGCGGCTTGCTGTGAACGTTCTCCCGGGCAAGCGCACGTAAAATCATCCGCAAATGCTCCACTGCCTGCAGTTCGCGCAGGCCCGGCGTGTTCGGCGAACTCACGTTCACCACAAAATAATCGCCGTAGTCACGCAGCAACCGGAAACTTTCCGCGTAATCCTGCGGAGCCTGCTCCAATGGTGTCAGTCGCGATTTACCCAGATTGATACCCACCGGCACGCACGGCCACCTTCCGGAAGCTCGCCAATTCCCCAACCGGCGAGCCACCGCCGCGGCCCCCTCATTGTTGAATCCCAACCGGTTGATCAGCGCATGCTGCTTCGGCAGGCGGAAAATACGCGGCTTCGGATTGCCGGGCTGCGCCAAGGCGGTAACCGTTCCGATTTCGACAAAACCGAAACCCAAAAGAGGCCAGATCGGTAATGCGGTGGCGTTTTTATCCATCCCCGCCGCCAAACCGACCGGGTTGGGAAAGCGCAGACCTAAACTCTCCACCGGATGTCCGGGCGGCGCAGCCACATGGCGCCCAAGGACCGCCGCCGCCAAACCGAGCATTTTCATGGTCAGTTCATGTGCAGTTTCGGCCGGAAGACGAAAAAACAAAGGACGGGCGATAGCGGAGTAAAGATTCATTTGCCGATGCAGAAAGTGCTGAAGATTTTGCCGAGAACTTCCTCGGTGTCCACCACACCGACGATCTCACCGATTGCCGCGAGCGCGGAACGCAATTCCAAAGCGGTGATTTCCGGCGCATCGCCGCGCTCCAAGGAGCAGCGGGCTTCTCCCAGAAAATCCAGCGCCGTGCGCAAGCAATGCTGATGCCTTGCATTGATCGCCACAGCCTCCTCGAATCGTTCCAGCACCTTGAAGTCCGCCTTCTCGATGACGGCTGCCACCAGATCCTCCAAGCCGCGGCCATCCAGACAACACATGGCGACCACACCATCAGGCAGTCGATCGCCTTTCCACAGATCAACCTTGTTGAGCACCCTAATCTCGCGCGAAAGTGGACTTTCCGGATCGGTCCAAGCTGATGCATCCATCACGCGAATGGCCACATCGGCTTGCTGCAGGTGTTGGCGCGTCCGCCGCATCCCTTCCAACTCGAGCGGATCGGCAGATTCGCGCAAGCCTGCCGTGTCGATCACCCGGAAAGGAATCCCCCGCAAGGTGAGACTTTCTTCGATCGTATCGCGCGTTGTCCCCGGAATAGAACTCACCATCGCTCTGTCATAACCCAGCAGAAGGTTAAGCAAACTCGACTTTCCGACATTTGGTTCGCCGTAAATCACCAACCGGACACCCTCGCGAAGCATCCGTCCCTCGTCGGCTGTACCCAGCAATCGCGTGACCCGAGATGACACCCCCTCGACCCGGTCAAGGAGGACTTTACCGCTTTCGGCGTCGATGCCCTCCTCGGGAAAATCGATGAAGGCCTCCAAATGCGCGAGGGCCGCCAGCGTGTCTTCCCGGAGCTTTTCCACAACACGTCCCAAACGCCCTTGGAGTTGTGCTGCCGCGGCCCGGGCCGAGGCTTCCCCGCGCGCGGAGATCAGATCCATCACTGCCTCGGCTTGGGTGAGGTCCATTTTGCCGTTGAGAAACGCCCGCTGGGTGAACTCACCCGGTTCCGCCATGCGCGCCCCGGCATCCAGCACACCGCGCAAAACGGACTGGGCCACAACAACTCCGCCATGCCCGCTGATTTCCACGACATCTTCCCCGGTATAACTGCGGGGCGCACGAAAGAGACTCACGAGAACTTCGTCGACCACGGATTCTTCGACCACGATATGTCCAAAGACAACCCGACCTGCCGGATGATAAGACAGCGGACGACGCCCCCGAAAAATTTTGCCGACAGCTTCCACAGCTTTCGGGCCACTCACGCGAATCATTGCCACGGCCCCTTCACCGAAAGGTGTGGACATCGCGGCGATCGTGTCGGCGCGATACATCAAGCGACGGTGGTCAGCGTTCCCCGTCCGCAAACACCTTCCCGCTCCAAGTCACGCAAAGCGGCGATGAAGGCTTCGTTCTGCGGCATCGTTCCGACAGAGACGCGGATCCATTCCGGCAAGCCATAGCTGGCCATGGCCCGGACGATGATCCCGCGGCGGAGCAACGCGTCAAAAACTTTTCTGCCGTCCCCGACCCGCACGAGGACAAAATTCGCGTGGCTCGGCACAAACTCCAAACCCATGTCGAGAAACTCAGTCTGCAAAAAAACCCGCCCCTCATGGGTCACGCGCCGGGTTTCCTGCATGTGCGCTTCATCTTGCAGTCCAGCCAGCGCGCCCGCTTGGGCAATGCCGTTGGCATTGAACGGTTGCCGGGCTTTTTGCAGCACTTCGATGATCTCCGGCGAGGCGATACCATAGCCGATGCGCAGATTTGCCAGACCTTGGATTTTTGAAAAGGTTCTTAAAACCAAAACGTTACGTCCTGCACGCACGTATTTCAGCACGTCCGGCGGTTCGTCGAGGAACTCGTAGTAGGCTTCATCAAAAACAACCATTACGTTCTCCGGCACGTTCTCCATAAAACGGTCGATCGCATCTTGAAAGACCATCGTACCCGTCGGGTTGTTGGGGTTGGCGATGAAAACCTCTTTCGTCCGCGGCGTGATGGCGGCCCGCATGGCATCGAGATCGTGGACAAAATTAGGGTCCGGCACATCGACCACTTTCGCCCCGAAGAGCTGCGCCATGAGGCGATAAACGACAAAGGAGTGCGACGCCACCACCACCTCGTCACCCGGTTGCAAATAAGCGTGGCCGAGAAATTCAATGATTTCATTCGATCCGTTGCCGAGAATGACGTTGGACA
>JBILDG010000186.1:0-4325 GCA_044352715.1 Chthoniobacterales bacterium
CCCCGGGTCTTGGACCAGAGCTTGCGCCAGACCAATCCGCTGTAGCATCCCCTTGGAGTAGCCACCCACACGCCGGTCCGCCGCTTCGGAAAGCCCCACCAAGTCGAGCAACTCTTGAACGCGCGCGTCAAGAACAGCTCCGCCCATGCCGCTCAGCTTGCCGAAAAAACGGACCGTCTCGGCCCCGGTCAGAAATTTGTAAAAATAAGGATTCTCCGGCAGGAACCCCACATCCTTGCGGCTGCGCACCAAGCGACTGTCCTCGCCGAAAACCTTCGTGTGACCACGTGTGGCCGTGACCAATCCGAGCACGATTTTCAGCGTGGTGCTTTTGCCGGAGCCGTTTGGTCCGAGCAGCCCGTAAACTTCGCCCGGCTGGACCTGCAGGGACAAATCCCTCACCGCCACAACCCGCTCGCGCCGCATCGGGATACGGAACACTTTCGTCAATTGGTTGATTTCTACGGGGGTGGCCATTATGCGCGGATTTCAAAACCGCGAAGACCGCCCGGCGGTGCGATCTCCTCGGTTGATTCGTTGTCAATGTGCCCTGCCAACGTGCTCTCGCGCAAGGCCTGCAAAAAATCATCCACTTCACCCGCTTCCCCGCTGGCCAA
Source organism: Chthoniobacterales bacterium (assembly GCA_044352715.1). Taxonomy (GTDB): domain Bacteria; phylum Verrucomicrobiota; class Verrucomicrobiia; order Chthoniobacterales; family JACTMZ01; genus JACTMZ01. Next base: position 618 of record JBILDG010000186.1, read on the forward strand.
CAACTCCACCCTTCCGTCGGGCAAATTGCGCACGTAGCCGGCGACATCAAAGCCGGCGGACACGCTGCGGGCGGTAAAACGGAATCCCACGCCCTGCACCCGGCCCTCGTAAAAAACCTGCACCGTTTTGCGCATCGCCGTTACTCCCGAATCTGCCCGGTGCCCGTGACCAGGTATTTGTATGTCGTCAACTCCTCCAAGCCCATCGGCCCGCGGGCATGCAGCTTGTCCGTGCTGATTCCAATCTCCGCACCGAATCCGAACTCACCCCCATCGGTGAAACGCGTCGAGGCGTTCCAAAAAACCGCCGCCGAGTCCACGGCCACAAGAAACCTCCGGGCCGCTTGTTCGTCCGTCGTCACGATGGAATCGCTGTGATGCGACCCGTAGTGCTCGATGTGGTTGATCGCCTCCTCCAGCGAATCCACCACACGGATGCTCAAAACCAGATCGAGATATTCCGTCGTCCAATCTTCTTCCGTGGCGGGATGGATTCCGGCACCCAAGACCTCGACCGTCCTTTGGTCACCTCGCAGTTCGACGCCTTTGTCCTGCAGAGCCCGGGCCGCGTCGGGCAAAAATTTTTCCGCCACATCACGATGGACAAGCAGGGTTTCCATTGCATTGCAGACTCCCGGACGCTGACACTTGGCGTTGACCGCGATACGCTCCGCCATGGCCAGATCGGCGGCACGGTCTACATAAACATGGCAAACCCCATGGTAGTGCTTGATCACCGGCATGCGGGCGTGCTCGACCACTGCTTCGATGAGCGAGTGCCCGCCGCGCGGCACGATTACATCGAGATAACGATCCATCTGCGCCAGCAACCTCACGCCCTCGCGGTCGGTGAAAGGCACAAGTTGGATCACGTCGGGCGAGAGGCCCGCATTCACCGCACCCGCGGAGAGCGCCGTGGCGATCGCCATGTTCGAGTGGATGGATTCTTTGCCTCCACGCAGGATGCAGGCATTGCCGGCTTTGACGCAAAGCACCGCTGCGTCGGCCGTCACATTCGGGCGCGATTCGTAAATGATGCCGACCACACCGATCGGCACGCGGACTTTGCTGATCTTGAGTCCGTTCGGCCGCGTCCATTCGCGGATGATTTCCCCCAGCGGATCGGGCAACTTGGCCACATCACGCACGCCTTTAGCCATCGCACGGATTCTGTCCGGATTCAGACGCAGTCGGTCGATCGCCGCAGCGTTCAAACCAAAGCCGGGTGCAGCTTCCAGATCCTTCTCATTCGCCGCAATAATTTCGGCTTGCGCAGCTTCGATGGCATCGGCCATGGCCTGCAATGCGGCATTTTTTGCGTCGGTGGAGAAGAGCGCCAAAGACCGCGCAGCCTCACGGGCCTTGCGCCCCATTTCTTCGATTTGTTGGGCAAGAGTCACGCCACCCAATATCCGCCTCGCGCCGTGGCCCGGCCAAGCTAAATTGATACGGGATGGCATCAGACGAACTATTCGGCGAAAACGCTACGGCGGTGGAAAGCGCCGCGCCTCCGACCCATGCCCCGCTGGCTGAGCGCATGCGCCCGCGCACATTGGCTGAGTATGCCGGACAACAGCATATCCTCGGCCCCGGTAAACTTCTCCGCCGCGCTATCGAGGCCGACCGTTTCTCCTCCATCATCTTCTACGGACCTCCTGGCACAGGCAAAACAAGCCTCGCGGAAATCATCGCCCGCACGACCAACGCCCGCTTCGCCCGGTTGAGCGGCGTCGAGAGCACCGTGGCCGACATCCGCAAAGTGATGGCCGCCGCCGCAATGAGACTCTCCCGCGACGGGACGCGCACGATTCTTTTCATCGACGAAATCCATCGCTTCAACAAAGCCCAGCAAGACGTCCTCTTGCCCGACGTGGAACGCGGGACCGTGCGACTCATTGGTGCCACGACCATGAATCCGTTTTTCTACGTCAACAGTCCGCTCGTCTCCCGCTCGCTCGTTTTTGAACTTCGTCCGTTGTCAGTTGACGATCTGCGCGTCCTCATGGATCGCGCTCTGTCGGACCCGGAACGCGGCCTGGGCGGCAAAAAAACTCATCTCGACGAAAACGCGGCCTCCCATCTTGCGGAAATCTGCGACGGCGACGCCCGCCGCTGCCTCAACGCCCTCGAACTCGCCGCCCTCACCACCGAACCGGACGCGGACGGCAGTATTCATCTGACACGCGACGTCATCGAAGAAAGTATCCAGCGCAAAGCCGTCGTTTATGACGCCAAGGACGACGCACACTACGACACCATCAGCGCCTTCATCAAAAGCATCCGCGGCGGTGATCCCGACGCCGCACTCTACTGGCTCGCCAAGATGCTCCACGCGGGCGAAGACATTCGCTTCATCGCCCGCCGCCTCGTCATCGCCGCCAGCGAGGACATCGGGTTGGCCGATTCGCGCGGTCTTCTTGTTGCGGTGGCCGCCCAGCAGGCCTGCGAATTCGTCGGGCTTCCCGAAGCGCAGATTCCTCTGGCGCACGCCACCGTCTATCTCGCCACCGCGCCGAAGAGCAACACCGCCTACATGGGACTGCTTGCCGCGCAATCCGACCTGCAAAAAGGCCGCACCCTCGCCGTGCCGGAACATCTCCGTGACAAGCACCCGAAAACCGCTGGAGAAACAGACGCTGCGCCAGCTTACAAATACGCCCACGATTACCCCGACGCCTACATTCCGCAGGCTTACTTGCCCGAGGGCCGCGTGTTTTATGAACCGTCCGACCGCGGCGAAGAAAAACGCATCGCCGAGCGACTCGGCTACTGGCGGAAAATTTTCGAGGAATCTACTTCGCCCGCTCCGGGTTCAACGACTTCAACTCGGACAAAGTGAACACGCCATCCTTGCGGATGAGCTTGCCGTCGAACCACACCTCTCCGCCGCCGTAGTCGGACCGCTGGATGCAGACCATATCCCAGTGAACCTGGCTGCGGTTGCCGTTGCCTCCGACCTCGTAGGCTTGCCCCGGCGTGAAGTGAAATGATCCCGCGATTTTTTCATCGAACAAAATATCGCGGATCGGGTGAAGGATGTGCGGATTGAAGCCCAACGAAAACTCTCCGATGAACCGCGCCCCCGCATCCGAATCCAGAATGGAGTTGAGTTTGCCCGTGTGACGCCCAGCCGTCGCGCCTGTGATCTTGCCTTGTTTGAACTCGAGACGAATGTCCTCGAAGGCCGTGCCATGATAAACCGTCGGCACGTTGAACTGCACGTGACCTTCCACGCTGCGTTTAACCGGCGCCGTGAAGACTTCGCCATCCGGGATATTACGGTCCCCGCCGCAAATGACTGCACCGATTCCCTTGATACTGAAACGCAGGTCGGTGCCGGGCCCTTTGATGTGCACCTGGTCGGTCTTGTCCATCAACTTCTTGAGAGCCTCCATCGGCTTGCGCAGCTTCCCGTAGTCGAGTGTGCAGACCCGGAAAAAATAATCCTCGAAAGCCTCGCTGCTCATTTGCGCCTGCTGGGCCATGGACGGGGTGGGCCAGCGAAGCACGACCCACCGCGTTTTGTTGATCCGGTGGTTCATGACCGGACGCATGATGGAAGCGATCATCTTCATTTTGTCCGCAGGAACATCGCTCATCTCAGTGACGTTCTTGCTGCCGCGGATGGCAATGTACGCGTCGATTTTTTTCATCCGGGCCAACTCGACCTCCGCCGTGAGGGAAACTTGCCCCTCGACCGCGCCTAAC
>JBILDG010000001.1:0-48156 GCA_044352715.1 Chthoniobacterales bacterium
GGCTCAGCTCGGGATCCATATCGAAATAGTTGTCGTGCGAGAGCGATTCATCGAAGCCCATGCGGTTCGGGCTGACCGGCGATTCCTTCTTCACCGCACCGATGTGCCATTTGCCGAAATGGCCCGTGCGGTAGCCCGCTTGCTGCAGGATTTGCGGCAAAGTGATCTCCTGCGGCCGAGTGGAAAAGTTGAAGGCCAGCACGCCCGAGCGGTTGGCGTGGCGGCCGGTCATCACGCTGGCCCGCGTGGGCGAGCAAACCGCGGACCCCGCGTAGAAACGGTCCAAGCGCAGGCCGGTCCGCGCCATTTCGTCGAGCACAGGCGTCTGCACATGCGGGTGCCCATTGTAACCCGTCTCACCCCAGCCATGGTCATCCGCCATCAAAAGAATGACATTCGGCCGTTCCGCGGGATCCGGCCGGGCAAGGGTCGCAACGGCGGAGGCGAAAAACAAAAATAGCAGCCTGCAGACAACGGTCATCGATAAGATTCAAACCCCGCTACTGGCGGAGAGTTGCGATCCGACAGTCGGTTTTTCGGCCGCCGATAAAATACCATCATGGAAATGTAGGCCCTCCTATCGCCACGGCGCGGACGATCCCGCCAAAAATCGGCACGTTTCGGCCACGGTCGACCTTCTCGGGCCATGCTCAATTTCACCTGCAGATTCGTGCTTGGTGCGGATTTTCATGATGCTTTGACGCGGGCTGTAAAACTGTGACGACCGGGCGGAAGTTTCTTGGTGCGCTGGCCCGGAAGCCGCAGCTCTGCGGTCGTGCCCGGCGGGACCGTGGCTTCGCCGCGCAGGGTTTTCCCGCGCACTTGCCAGCGGCATTCGGCGCGGCCTTGCGGGGTGTCGAGTTCGCAGCGCGCGGAGGTGAGTCCGCCGCCGGGTTCGGGGGCGAAGAGAATCTTCTTATAACCGGGGGACTGCAAACGAATGCCGCCGATGACGCTATACATCCAATCGCCGACGGCGCCGTAGGCGTAGTGATTGAAAGAATTCATGCCGACATCGCCGAAGCCATGCTCTTTGGTGTAGCTGTTCCAGCGCTCCCACATGGTCGTCGCGCCGTTGCGCACGGTGTAGAGCCACGACGGATAGTCTTCCTGCAACAGGATCTTGTAAGCCAGATCGGTGCGGCCGAAGCGCGTGAGAACCGGCAGCAGCAGCGGTGTGCCGACGAAGCCGGTGGTGAGGTGGCAGCCCCTCGCCTCGATGAGCTCGACGAGATGGGCGAAGGCTTTGGGACGCAGCTTGGCCGGCAACAGGTCAAAGGCCAGCGCCAGAAGATACGCCGTTTGACAATGTCCGACCACGCGGCCATCGGGAGTGACGTAAGCGTTGCGGAACGCGTCCACGATCTGCGCGTGCAGTTTGCGGAACCTGGGCGCGTCGTCTTTTTTCCCGAGAACACCGGCAATCTTCGCCATGAGGTCGGTGGTGTGAGCGAAGTAGGCCGTGCCGACCAGGTCGCAGGGCACAGGCGCGTTCTGGGCGGTGACTGCGTCGATGGCCAGCCAATCGCCATACATGGTGCGCGGGCGGATGAGGTTCTTCGAGGTCCGCTCTTGGTAGGCGATCCAGCGCTTCATGGCGTCGTAGTTCTCCGCGAGGACTTCCTTGTCGCCGTAGTGACGGTAGATCTGCCACGGGCAGATGACGCCGGCGTCGGCCCAGGCGGCGTTGCCGAAATGGAGCGGGCTGTGTTTGCCCAGGACATCGGGTGCCACGTCGGGATAGGCGCCGTCGGTCCGTTGGCCGTCGCGCAGATCCTGCAGCCATTTGCGGAAGAAATCGCGGACATCGTAATGGAAGGCGGCCGTGCCGATGAAGACCTGCGCGTCGCCGGTCCAGCCGAGACGTTCGTCGCGTTGGGGGCAGTCGGTCGGGACATCGAGGAAGTTGCCCCGCAAGCCCCAACTGATATTGCGGTCGAGACGGTTGAGCAGCGGGTTCGAGCAGCGGAACTTTCCGGTCGGACGCATGTCCGTGTGCAAGACGAGCGCGGTGAGAAGATCGGACGACGGCTTCTTGTCCAAACCCGTGACCTCCACATAGCGGAAACCATGGAAGGTGAAGCGCGGCGTCCACTCTTCGATTCCCCCACCCCGGCAGATGTAGGTGTCGGTCGCGCGGGCCAGGCGGAGGTTCTCGCGGTAGACCGCGCCGTCCGCGTTGAGCATCTCGGCGAACTTGAGTGTGATCTTCTGTCCGCGCCGCCCGCGGATTTTCAGCCGGCAGACGCCGGCGACGTTTTGTCCGAAGTCGAAAACATAGGCTCCTTTGGCCGGTTCCGTGATCTTCCGCGGCTTGATCGACTGCGTGACGCGCACCGGTTCATTGACTTTGGGGACAAGTTCCCCGCGGTAAGCCGGGAAAAGATCCGCCGGTCGCCAGCCGGCTGTCGGGGCATTCGACACGCACCAGTCCCCGAGTTCTTTCCGCGCATCGTAACTTTCGCCATGGTAGATGTCCGCCGCGACAATCGGTCCGTTGCGCATTTCCCATCCGCGCCCCGTGGTCACGCTGACCTTACGCCCGTTGTGCAACTCGATGTCCAACCACGCCAGCAACTGCGGGTGCGTGCCGTAGTGGTTGCGGTCGTTCTTCCACAGGAGCGTGCCGGTATACCAACCATCACCGAGGATCGCGCCGAGCGTGTTCTCCCCTGCTTGCAACATCTTGGTCACGTCCACCCCTATGACTTGCGCCCGCTGGCGGAAATCCGACCAGCCCGGCATGAGAAACTCGTCCGCTACCTTCTCCCCGTTGAGAAACAGGTCAGCTACGCCGAGCGCGGTCCAGTGCAGGGTGGCACGGCGCACCGGTCCGTTCAGCGCGAACGAATGCCGCAGATACGGACAAGGTGGCTCGCCTTTGATGGCACGACGGCCGTCGCCGATCCATCGGGCGCCAGCGGGAAGTGAGTTCTTTTTTTGCATGGTAAATCAGTGAGCTATCTCGCGCAGTTTGCGCTGCGTTTCTTCGGCACGTTGGCGCGTGATGGGGTAAAGCCACATGATGGCGATGGCCAGCAGTAGGCCCGCGCATTGGAAGCCGACCAGTGCAGCTTTCATTTTCCACGCCGTGTTCTCGTCGAGCCCGGCGCGTTCGACGATTTGCGGGTCGTAGCCGGCGGCGGTGGCCATGTAGCCACCGATGCCGAAGGTCAGCCCCTGCGCAGCCTTTAGCGCGAAGCTCTTCACCGCACTGAACATCCCCTCGCGGCGACGTCCGGTGCGCAGTTCGTCGTCGTCACACACGTCGGCGGTCATCGAGTCGACCATCAGCCAGCAACCCTGAAGCCCGAGAAAAGCGAGGAAACTGCTCAGAAAAAGCATCCACGGCCAACGCGGATCCATCGCGACGAAACTCAGAGCCGTGCCGGCGAAAGCGAGGACCAGCCCGCTGACCATGGCCGTGCGCTTGCTCGTGCGCATGGAGATCCAGCTGATGAGGAAGATGCTGATATAAGAAAGCGCCACCGCCATGGTCATAAGCGCGCCTTGGAAATTTCCCAACTTGATGGCATCCCCGCCGAAAACATAGTGATGCATAATCAGCGGCGCGATGCTCTGCGCGGAGAACAGGGCGACGATGATGGTCAGGTAGGCAACAAAAAGGATGACAAACGGACGGTTGGTCATGGTGTAGCGCACGGCCTCGAGAAAACGGATCGGCTCCTGCTTCTCGATGAAGAGTTCCTCCTTGCACCCGAACACAGGGATCATGCCTGCCACCAGCACGATGGCCGCGACGCCCACCGAGACCCAGAAAGCCCCCGCCCCGAGGCTCGGCCAATATTCGTCGGCCGCCAAACGGAAGAGCCAACCGGCGGCCAGCGAGCCAAAGAGGCCGATATACATCCGCCAGCGCACCACCCGCGTGCGCTCGTCGTAGTCCGGCGTCAGCTCGAAGCCCAAGGCAGTGTAAGGCACGACGAAAAATGTGTAGGCCAGGGCGAGCAGGCTACCCACCACCACAATGTAAAGGAACGGGACATTGCTATACCACGGGTTGGCGGCCGTTTCCGTCATGGGCAACGTCCAGAGCAGCGGCAGGAGCAAGACGCAGCCGAGCACACCGACGAACATGAACGGACGGCGCCTGCCGAAGCGCGACTTCGAGTTGTCCGAGAGGTTGCCGATCAGCGGATCGGTGATCGCGTCGAAAATCCGCGGCAAGCCGAGCGCCAATCCGGCCAGCGCGGGCGAGAGTTTGAAGTGGTTCACGTAAACTAGCGTCCCCAACGCGGCCAAGGTGTTGAACATGAAGTTGTCGGCCAGCCCGCCGAAACCCCACATCACTTTGGTGCGCAACGGCACGTGCTTGCGACCGGGAACGGCTGGAATGTGCGAGGGATTGGACATATTAAAACTCGGCTCGGTCAGGACGGGGTTTGTCACGCGGGACATGGGGCGCCAGTCGCATAGTCATGGCGTAATACGGGTGGCGACCAGGCTTGCGGTGGCGTGACCCTCGATGGCCAAGAGCGCCTCGGCCCTCTTGCCGAAGGCTTGCTTATCGAGAACGCGAGGGAGCATGCACGCGTATTACTCCAATCTGCGGATGCGAAAATCATCAAGCAACGTCACCTCGCTTCCATCCGCTTGGCCTTTGGAAATCCCGGGAATGGAGTGGGCAAGGTGAAGCTGCATGACCGGGGAAGTCGCACGAAATTTCACCGAGCACTTCACCCACTCACCCTTTGTTTCGACGCGGTTCATATTGGCGATGCGGCTGCCGGGCTTTTCTGGGTCGGTGATAATGGTTGTGACCGCGCCCATACCACCCTGCAGCATGCTTCCGGTCTGGACCCATTCGATTTCATATTCGGCTCCTGCCTCAAGTCCCCTCAGCTTGGCGCCAAACACACCCGAGGGCGCCCCTCGACCCGAGGTTTCCGGACTCGCGGAAACTCCTTTGAGGAAGGCGACTTGGGAGCCCTCCGCGGCCTCAACGCCCTCGGCATACGAACCACCAGCCCGGCAGATTCCTGCATCAAGTCCGAAGATCCAACCTTCCTCGGGGGCGTGCGTGTCTACCCCGGTCGCCACCTGCAGGTTTTTTGCCTCCAACGAGGGCTCTTCAAAGCCCGGATTGGCGATTTCCTGAGCCGGCACCGCGGTCAACGACACCGCCAAGGCCATGGCAGCTAATGCACAGGTTGGTCCGGATCCGCATCGCAGGCGGTGGCAGGACGCACGTGGCAGGAACGATGGATGTTTTGTTTTCATCATTTTGAAGAAGACCTCCGGTCGGGAATACGGCGCAGTCGTTTCATCGTGCGGAAGGCTCGCTGACGCCAAAATAGTGGCGATACCACTCAGACTCCTGCTCGTTGAGGGGCCCCCGGGGAAGCCCGCTGGGATCGAGCTGGGTCGTCCATTCGGTGAGCTTCTTTTGCAGGTCGTCGGCGATCTCGGGATAAACGGCGAAGAGGTTGCGCTTCTCCTCCCGATCGTCCTTGAGATTGAAAAGAAGGGGTTTCCCACGGCCCGCCTGAAGGAGTTTCCAATCGCCCGAGCGCACCGCGGCCTGACGCCAAAACCGCCAGAACAGTTCCCGCTGTGGAATCTCCCCGCCGGACTCGGTGAGAAAAGGAAGCAGATCCACGCCGTCAAGCAGGGGATCCGGCGGAAGCCCGGCGGCCGCGTTGATGGTGGCCGTCAGGTCCAGCGTGATGACCGGTTGAGTCACAACCCTCCCCTGCGGCAGACGCGAGGGCCAAGCCAGCAGAAACGGCACCCGAATACCCCCTTCGGCCAACATGCCCTTTTCGCCCGTCAGCGGCGCGTTGATCGATCCGTCCCATGCGGGGCCGGCCTTGCCCACCGGCAAAACGTCGGCCATGGGTTCTCCTTGGTGAGATCCAAGCGGAGCTCCATTGTCGCTGGCGAAGATAAACAGCGTGTTGTCTCGCAGCCCTTTCTCCTCGAGCAAATCCATCATGCGCCCGACCCCGTCGTCGACCGCGGCCATCATGGCCAGTGCCGTTCGTCTCCGCTCCGGCATGTCCCCGGGAAAGCGATCGAGGTACGCTTGCGTTGCCGCGAGCGGAACGTGCGGGGCATAGTAACCCAAGTAGAGGAAAAACGGCTGGTCAGCACGAAGGCGCATGAAAGCCAAGGCAGCCCGCGTCTGCTCCTCGATGCGGTCATCGCTCGTGCGATGCGCCTCCCCCTCGGCATTGAGAGACCTGCCCTCCAGATCAAAATTTCGCCAATAACTTTCCGTCTCACCCGTGTAGAAATCGTCAAAACCCCGCGCTTTCGGCGAATATTTCTGCTCGAGTTCGTGGGGGACCTTGACCTCGCGGCCCTCGACGATCTCGGGGTGCTCGCGCCGCGCCCAGCGCAGGCAAGCAACGTTCGGATCCAAGTGCCATTTGCCCACCATGCCGGTGGCATAACCGGCGCCCCGCAAACGATCGGCGATCGTTTTTTCCTCCAGAGGCAACGGCCCGTCCACAATCGAGTCAAAGCCGAACCGCTGCTGATACCGTCCGGTGATCAAGCCGGCACGCGACGGAGAACATTGCGGGGCTGTGACATAACCATCGGTGAAAAGCACACCCTCGCGGGCCAGACGGTCGAGATGAGGCGTTTTGATGTCCGGGCACAGTCCATGCACGCCCAGATCGGCATAGCCTTGATCATCCGTGAAGATGAGGACGATGTTCGGAGGCCGCTCAGCATGGAGCATGGCAACCGGGAGAAAACAGAGGAGGAGAAGAACCTTCACGGACGGAGAAAGGTTGGAAAACACGCCGGACGCAAAGGCCCGATCCTGACCAGCGCCCCCGTGCCGTGGGTCAGACGATCGGGATCCCCACACCTTTTTTTTCCGAGGTATCGGGCCGCGCGGACAGAGGAACGCAGATTGAGGGCGGAGGATTCCATCGCGGCAGATGATGAGCTGTCTGCACACTACATTAGGTAAGCTTTCCTTCCAGAGTTTTTTCAGCGGAAAGATGGCTGCTGCGGCGACCGACCGAATGCCCCCATCAGCAAAACAGCGGCCCGCTGGCCTCCGGCTCGTTGAGCTTACGGCTCGGAGAGGCCGGCGGGCCCTACCACAACAACGTCTCGGAAAGTCCAAGACCTTTTCAGGTTTTTGTAGCACTATTTTTGCCATTCGAAATCGCTGGTTTGCAAGGATTCCGGGATTTCGGTGCTGACGCGCCCATCAAGCCAGAGCACGTTGAAGCTTCCCTTCGGCGGGTTTCCATCCGCAGCCAGACCGTTGCCATCAATGGGAGTGGTCGACCAACGGTAGAACTTGGAATTTTCGCCTGATTTCCATTTGCCTCGACTGTCTCGATTCCAGGCGTTGCTCATGTCACCCCCAATGCCATCGACCAGAGCCACCGTCCGCGAGGGGTTGCTGTAGACCAAGAGTTTTTTGGAATTCAAACCGCGCTGGAGGAAAGACATCAAATTTGGTCCGTGCGGGAAAGCAACCGAGGGATCGTTTCCCCCGTTGATCCAGTAGCCAATACGTAGAGGTTTTTCCGTGGCGGGATCGACGGCCCTGGGGTCGCTCCAAGTGGTCTTCAGGCCCGGCCGATCGAATATTTTGGTGTTGCCGCCGGTGTAGGGAAGAAGGTGTGCCGCCCACAAATACTGCGGGGGCTGCCCGTTGGCGTCCTTCATCATCCCGAGGGGCGGCGGCAGGTAACCATCGTTGTCCGCCACGTGGGCCATCATGGCCGCGCCGATCTGACGCAGGTTCGAGGCGCTGGCCGCTTTTTGGCCTTTCAAGATCATCCCCCGCCCCACCGGAAACGCGAGCGCGGCAAGAATAGCGATGATGGCCAACACCACCAAGATTTCGACAAGGGAAAAAGCCGCGCGGCCGAGGTGTTTGCGGGGAAAGGGGCTGGTCGGCACCTGGTGGGTCGCGAGCGCAATGGTTTGTCCCGGGTTCGGAATCCAACTCGCACCACCCACAATTTTGGTCGGGTTACGCATAAAAAGTTCAGTGCGCCGCGTCGCGCAGCTCGCATGGCGTATCTTCGGTGCGTTGGTGCGTGATCGAGTCAGGCAACATGACGGCGAGGAGGAAGCCTGTGCGGCGTAAGTCGTGCACGCAGGCTGAGGAAGCATCATCTAGGTAAGTCATAATGATGGCGACAGGCGCACTCGTGACAGGAAATCAGTGCAACCCGGCGCCAGTTCTCTGGCCAGCAGCAAGCGCCTCAGCTCCGCCGCCGACGGCGGCGCACGACGTGCGCAGCCAGACCCGCAGCCGAAAGCACCAGCAACGCGTAGGTCGAGGGCTCGGGAACGGCCGTGTAATTCAAGTAAATGTCATTGCCGTCTTGATAAAGAGAGAAACTTGCCCCGCTGCGTGCTGTGCTAAGCACATTGGATTGGCTGTCAATCCAGTCGATGTTAGCCAGACTCAGATTGGTAAAGTTGGTGATATTGCCACCTCCGGTCAGGCTATAAACAAGCCATCCACTGGTTCCAAGATAGTCGGTAGACCAGAGATTATTCGACCAAGTAACCCCAGTGCTGAAGTTAAGTGTCATCGTCACCGGCCCGCCGAAAGACAGGTTTCCTCCTGTGATATTGACACCGTCAAAAGATTCACCGCGGTCATCTGGATTAACCGTGTTCGCAGCCAACTCCCAAATAAACTGGGCACCTCCATTGTAAGTGAGTCCATTGGTGAATGTCTGGATACCCGGACTGTTGCCGGGGCTGTGCGTGCCGCTGATGGTGGTGGCGCCACCAATCGTGCCGGAGCCGCCCAAGGTCGCGTTGGCCGCCACGGTGAGCAGGCCGGTCGCACCCGATTGGTTGCCATTGACGATGAGGGAGCCGGCGCTGACCGTGGTCGTGCCGCTGTAGGTGTTCGCACCGGAAAGAACCCACGTGCCGGCGTTCGTCTTGGCTAAGCTGATGGTCTTGAGGTTGCTGCCCGATCCGGTGTTGGCGATCACGCCGGAGATGGTGTTGGCTCCCGTGTTGGTTCCGCCCAGCGTCAGAGTGCGGGCGTTGGTTGCACTACCGGCGGTGCCGCTGACATTGAAGGTCGCATTGTCGAACACCAAGGCGCCCGAACCATTGTTGAGGATGGTCGAGCCGCCGCCGCCGTCACCGTTGCCGATGTTGATCTGCAGGTCGCTGGTGTCACCCGTGCCCGTGTATTCCAGCGTGCCGGTGGTGACTGTCTGGCCAAGCCGCATCACCGAGTTGCTGTTCCGCGTGCCCACCGAACTGTTCTCGCCCACATTGGCCAACTTGGTCACTTGCACCGTGCCCGAGTTGATACCGAAGCCCCCGGAGAACGTGTTGGCCGTATTCGCCATCACCAATGTTCCGGTCCCGGACTTGAAAAGAGCCCCGCTGGAACCGTCCACCAGGCCGGAGATCGTCGCCAGCCGGTTGACCAAAAGAGTACGATTGGTGGCGCCCGTCGTGGTCACCGGGCCGCTCAAGGTCAGATCACCGGTGCCGATCGTGCTTTCCGTCAAAGTCACCTGAGCTACCCCGGACAACGTCACCGCATTGGTGAGGGTGCGCGCCGTTGCGTCGTCGGAGGCCAGCGTGCCGCCCGACAACGTCAACGTGCCGGTGCCGAAGGCGTTGTTGTGGCCCGCCCGCAGCACGCCATTGATCAGGGTCGTGCCGCCGGTGTAGGCGTTCGATGAAGAAAGGATCCACGTGCCGGCTTCCTGCTTGACCACGCTGATGGTCTTGAGGTTGATGCCCGATCCGGTGTTGGCGATCGCGCCCGAAATGGTGTTGGCCCCCGTGTTGGTTCCGCCCAGCGTGAGATTGCGGGCATTGACGGCGCTGCCGGTGGCCCCGCTGACATTGAAGGTCGCGTTGTTGAACACCAAGGCTCCCGAGCCGTTGTTGAGGATCGTCGAGCCCCCATTGCCATCACCGTTGCCGATGTTGATCTGCCGGTCGCTGGTGTCACCCGTGCCCACATATTCCAGCGTGCCGGTGTTGCCGAGCTGCCCCAGGCGCACCGCCCCCGTGCCGGCGCCAATCGAGCTGTTCTGGTTGGTATTGGCCAGCTTGGTCACCCGCACCGTGCCTTGGTCGATGAGCATCTGGCCAGTGAACGTGTTGGCCGTGTTGGACAAGACCAATGTGCCCGCCCCGGTCTTCAACAGATTGCGGGCCGTGGCGCCGTCTTGTCCGATCACGCCCGTCAGGATCAGCGTCGATGTATTAAGGTTGGTGATGGTGCGCTGGGCGTTGAGCGTGAGATCCATCGCCATGGTCTGCGTCGCCGTGCCCGCCGTGACAATATTGTTACTCAGTGTGATGCGGTTGCCCGTGAGAAAAAAATTGCCAGCGTTGGTTGCGAAATTGATCAAACCAAAGGCCGTGCCCGCGGCGAAATTGTTGGTGTTGGTCAGACGCGTGCTGCCGTCGAAGGTCAGCGCGCTGTTGGCCGCAGGCAAGGCGCTCCAGTTGCCCGCAGTCTGCCAATTGCCGTCAGCCCCGCCACCGTTCCACGTCGATTGCGCCGGCAGATCGAACGACAACGATATGAGAAACGTGATCAACACGGCTGGGCGGCGCATCACGGGGACAAGGAAACGCAGATGAGGGACGGGGGATTTCATGGCTGGGAGTAGATGTCTACCCAAAAATTATAGGAAACCTTCCCTTACGCAAGTGTTTTTTCGCCTAAAAGATTTTCGGCCCTAGCCCCGCGAGAGTCACCGGACCCGGAAAAATGTTTGGACGGCGGCGGGCGAGAGAGCTAAAGGGAACATTCCCTGTAATGAACCACCTGGTCTTTTCGTCTCGGTCTTGTCTTCCCCCGGCTGCAGCCGCTGTGATCCTGCTGTTCTGGGCACCGGAAGCTGCCGCGCAAGCCAACCTGATCCACCGTTACACGTTCGGCGGCAATACCGAGGATGCGGTTGGTGGCGCCGATTTGGTGGTCAACAACCCAAGTGGAATCGCTTACCGCGAGGAGCAGCCACCGGGTGCAGCGGAGAGCGCCCCCGCGCAGTCGCTAGTCTTCGGTGAGGGCCTCGCATCCAAAATCTGGGCCCATGCGGCCGCCGAGCCCGCGCCCACCGCAGCCCAGCGCGGAACGCTCGCTTTCTGGTTCAAACCCGACCGCTTTCGCGACGAGCCCGGCGAGCACGACTACGTGCTTTTCAGCGGCGGAATGCAAGTGCGGGTCACAGGGCCGGACGCCATTCGCACCAGCATCTCCGCACGGTCGGAAACCAACGCCGTGACCGACCTGACCGGGTGGCACTTCGCGGCCTTCGCTTGGGATGACGACGCGGGGCGGGGCACGATGTATTTCAATGGCGAGGCGTTCGAGCGGAAGTGGAATCCCGGCGGGCTCAACCCGGAGGAGATGGCCTTCGGCGCGGCGCGGGGGCTGGGCCTGCGCAGCGCCTACGCCGGGGCGCTCTATGACGTGCAAGTCTATGACAGTCCGGCGGACACCGGGGAACTGGAAAGGCTGTTCAAAAACCCCGGCAGCACACTGGACGGCGCACCGTGACGCGCCGCGCAAGGGGCCGCAGAGACCGCCATGCGTAGGTCTTCGAGGCACTGCTGTTCCGGCGAAAGCCGGTTGCGGGCCGGGACGTTTTGCGGGCGCGGAGCGAGCGGCGTGGTCCGCGGGACGATGAGGCCGAGTCCCGCCTGCGGGCGTGCCGGCGGCGGCGGATTTCGTCCGACCCGACGAGATAACTTGCGAGGACCAGAACAACCCAAAGCAGCAAAACAGCCACCCGGCCAAGCCGGAGAGCCTGCTTGATCATGACGAAAGACATATTTTTACTTTGCGAGTGAAGCGGGTTGACAACGGAAGGATTTAAATTAAGAAAGAGAAGCTTTCCTAGTTAGGGCGAGATTTTATGCTGAAACTGGTTTTCTCCCACGAATTTCCGTCAGCCGCCGTGCGAGGCGGGTGGCATGGGAGGTCCTTTTGGGTCGCAGGTCTCTACCCCCCTACTCTGTATTGGTGCCGATGAGAACATCCGGGGGATTCATCACAAGCCTAGCTGCGCGGCTTGTGGCGGCAACCCTGCTTTGCGCGGTCGGTGCGGAGAGCCGTGCGGAGCAACCACCGGTGCGAAACGTAGTCATCATCCTCATGGACGATCAGGGTGCGGATCTTTCGCTGCTGGGCACACCGGGGATCGCCACGCCAAATTTGGACCGCTTCGCAGCAAAGGGCGCTTATTTCCGTCAGGCCTATGCCTCGTGTTCCTCCTGCTCGCCGAGCCGAGCATCCATTTTGACCGGCATGTGGCCGCACAGCAACCGCCACTGGCGCAACACCCAGACGCCGAATCTTGGCGATCCCGACATCGAGTTCACCCCGGAGGGCCGCAATCTCGACCGCGTGCGCATCGACGATTCGATCCCCACCCTGGTCGAGTTGCTCAAAGATGAAGGATTCTTCACCGCTATCACCCACAAACTGCATCTCAGCCCGCCTTGGAAATACCCGTTCGAGGCGCGCCGCACGGTGCGGCACGACCCGGAGGAGTTCCGCCGGGTCATTCCCGAACTGATCGAAGCCGCGGGCGACCGCCCGTTTTTCTTCCTCGCCAATGTCGAACCGCCGCACCGCTCGTTCCGCAATACCCCGATGTTCCGGCGCATGCTCAAGCAAGGGCTCACCTCACCCGACCCCGCCGCCATCGCGGTGCCTGATTACCTGCCCGACGTGCCCGGTGTGCGGCAGGATCTGCAGGAGTATTTCGCCTCGGTGCAAGTGGCCGACGCCTGCGCGGGCGCCATTCTCGAAGCCTTGGCCGCCTCGGGTCGCGGCGCCGAGACGCTGGTCTTTTACACCTCGGACAATGGCATGCCCGTCTTCCGTTCGAAAGGCTCGGGCTATCCGGCCGGCACGCATGTGCCGCTGGCCGCGGCGGGACCCGGCGTGCTCCCCGACCGGATGACCGCGCAACCAGTGTCGCTCCTCGACATCAAGCCGACCACGCTCGACGCGCTCGGCTTGCCCATTCCGGCGACGGTGCAAGGCGCGTCGCTGTGGCCGTGGCTGACCGGGCACGGCGAATTGCCCCCTCGCCCATTCGTTTTCACCGAGCACAATTCGCACGGACCCGATCCGCAGGAGGCCTACCCGCAGCGGGCGACGACCGACGGCAAATTTTACTACATCCTGAACCTCGATCCGGCCAAAAAGCAGTTGCTCTCCGATGACTTGCTGGGCGAAGGCCCGTGGCGCAATCCGGGCTACCCCGCGGTGGTGGCCGCGCGTGAAGAATTCCCCGACAAAGTGCGGTTCCTCGATGACATGACCGAAGGGCGGCGGCCGCCCGAGGAATTTTACGATTTGGAAAAGGACCGCTGGGGCACAGTCAACCTCGCCGACGATCCCGCCCACCGCGAAAGCTTGGAAAAAATGCGCGCCGCCGTGCATGAATGGCGCGACCGGACCAACGACATCAAAAAGAAGGTCAGTGAATTTTGAACCGCTTCAGTCGAAGATGAAAAAGCTCCTGTTCCGTCGCACACTGCCTGCCCTGCTGCTGGCGACCGCTGTCACCGGTTGGGGCAAAGGAGTCACGGGCGCGGATTTCACCACATTCGAATTCCCCGGAGATCCGGGTGCGGCCCGCTGGTATGACAATTTCACCCGTTCATTTTTCACCAACCGCATCAACCTCGAGCCAACCATCTTCCCACGTGAATACCTCGCCGTGGCCGACTGCTGGCTCAACGATGCCCGGCGCGGGAAGCAGTCCATCCAGGAGTTTCACCGCGAACACCTGCTCGGAGACATGCTCGACCCCGAGGGTTATGTGCTCACCAGGCAACACGGCGCCTTCTCCCACGACCACGGCTGGCCGCTCGGCCATTGGAGCCAGGTGCCCGGCCCGGGCGGGTCGAAAGGCGTGACCGCCGGATGGCACTTCAGCAAAAGAAAACACAGCTGGGACGTGCACTACGAAGACGTGGCCCGGCGGATGCCCGAACGGGTTGCCGAGGGCGCCATCGCGGCGTGGAACTACGAAAATTTGCGACCGCTCGGCATCAACGCGGAGAAAAACGCGCTCGAGTTGAAAACCACAGGGGGCTTCCCGGCGATGACCAGCCCCGAGGGGGTGACCATCGACCCGTTCAACGCGCCCTACATGCAAATCCGTTGGAACACGGGCAGTCGGGCGCCCCTGCGGCCCTACATGGAATGGCAACGCGAAGGGGATAAGGACTGGAGTGAAAGTCGACGCATGTATTTCTACCCCGACTGGCTCACCGGCGACGGGCGCAGCGACACCACCGGCATGTTCCACTCCATCCTCCCGCTGCACCGGCATCCGGAGTGGAACGGGAAAATCACCCGCCTGCGCTTCCGCTTGGCCGCGGAGGAGCGACCGCCGGACATCTTCTTCGTCAATTCCATCTTCACCACTTGGGACACGCGCCACCTTGTCAACAACGGCATCTACATCAAAGCGGCCTTTGAATATTTCCGCTGGACGGGTGACCTCGATTTCCTGCGCACCATGCTGCCGCGCCTGCGACAGGCCATGAACTACCTCATGGAGGAAGGCCACGGGCGGGAACTCAAACACATCCGCTGCACGTGGCCGGGACACGACGGGCGTCCGGGCTACACGATCGGACCCGATGGCAAAAAAACTTTCCGCGTCGGCCGCGGCAAAGGCGGCAACTACTGGGACCTCCTGCCCTTCGGGTGGGACGACATGTATACCACCACCCACTACTACGGCGCGCTGCTGGCCATGGCGCAGATGGAAGAAGCGGCGGCCAGCCATCCGGGTTGGGCGATGCCCGGGGGCTTCACCGCATTGTCGCCGGAAGAACTGCGCGCCCATGCCGCCGAGGTCAAACGCACGGTGAATGAGAAATTCTGGAACCCGCAAGCCGGGCGCTTCGTCGGCACCATCGACGCCGACGGGGTGCCGCGCGACTACGGCTTCACCTTCGTCAATCTCGAGGCCGTCCACTACGGCCTGGCCGACGAGAAGAACGCGCGGGAGATCATGGCGTGGATCAACGGAAGCCGGACCGTGGAAGGCGACACCTCCACCGGAGCCGACATCTACGCCTACCGCCTCGCGCCACGGGCCACAACCAAGCGCAACGTCGACTGGTATGGGCACCTCTGGACCGGTCCGGAGACCCTCCCCTTCGGCGGCCAAGTGCAGGACGGCGGCGCGGTGCTGGGGTTTTCGTTTTATGACATCATGAGCCGCCTGCGCGTGCTCGGACCGGACGACGCGTGGGCGCGCTTGATGGCCATCCGTGCGTGGAACGAGGAGGTGCAGGCCCACGGCGGCTACCGCAAATATTACGCCGATGGAAAAGGCGGCACCACGCTGCAGGGTGGCGGCACAGCCGGCGGCATCGGCATCGATTTTGAATTCACCGAAAGCAGCATGCTGGCCGCCGTGGTGCCCGTCGGTTTCATGGGTCTGCGCCCGGACGGCAACACCCTGCACATCGAACCGCGTCTGCCCGCGGCCTGCCCGGAAATGACCGTGCGGAACATTCTGTATCAGGGCATCCCCCTGGACATCACCGTCTCGGCGGACGCCGTGAAAATCATCGCCCGGCAAAAACCGCCGGCCGGCCTGCCGGTTGAATTCCGCGGGCAGAAGATCACCATCGACGACGCGGGCTCTTTTGAAATGAGCGCCGCGACCGCCGATGCAACCTGAACAACCGAAAGCTCATCAGAACAACGACCCGCCAATTCCTCACCTTGGCCGCCGAGGGGCTCCCGCCGAACGTCGTTTTCACGCCCAACTTGGGTGCCAGCAACCCGGTGGCCAACAACAGGTAAAATCCCGCTCGAAGGGCAAGTATTTAGGTCAAGCCACCACGGCGGATAAGGCAGACGCCGTCGGTTCACATCACGCGCCACTGGCGCCTCCCCGGACGGGACCCCTTCATGGCGCCGTCGCCTCCGGCGGCTGCGCTTCAAGCTCGTGGAGGGCGGCGGCATAGCGACGACCGATTTCTTCGGCGGCCTCTGTGTCATAGTGCAACCGGTCGCCGATGTGACCGGTCAGATCCCGTGCATCCACCGTCGCCGTGCGGTCCCGCAAAGCGGGGAGTCCGAGCAGGATGTCATTGATCTGCCTCGTGTGGTCGAAGCGGGGATGGGGCTCGATGAAAGAACCGATCGTGCACGCGATAAATGGCAGCTGCGGGTCACCGAACTCCGCGCGAAAATCATCCACCAGACGGAGAAGATTCTCCTGGTAAACCGCCTGCCGGGCCGCCGTGCTGTCCGACTCGCCCTGTAGCCAGAGGATCCCCCGCAGACGCGGCTTCGGCTCGGTGGGCGCGGCCAAAGCCAACCGGACTTGGCGCACCGCCTCTTTGTAGAGGCCTTTCGGGTGACCGGGCCGCCAGAGCGCGATCCATGATCCGCCCACTGCGGCCGGCACCAGCCCGATGACCGCCTGCGGGTTCTCCGCCAGCAAAGCACGGCCGAAACTCATGCCTGGTCCCACCCCGGCATTATCGGAACGATCAATCATGTCCTTTTGGCCCGCCGCGTGCAGTGGATCCCGGGCCGGCACCCACTGGTTCCCATGCGAAGGGAACATCCACAGACGGGGATCGGTCGCCGGAGTTTCGCTCAACTTTCCCCTCCCCTTCATGTTCGATTGCCCGATCAGCAGGAACACATCAAATGTCGCGGCATCCGGGGGAAAATCCGCCGCCCGGCACGGGAAAATTACCACCCAGACAAAAACGGCCGCGATCATCCGCCAGCGAGCCACGATGATTTGGAGAGTACCAATGGCCATCGTCACGAAAAGCTAATCCATTTGCAGCGCATCAGAAAAACTTGGTTAGTTTACTTCATCAAGAGGCACGCAGGCCGAACCGCTCAGTTCGCGGAAGACGGTGCCGCGGTGGTTTCGCGAGAGACGAGAAAGGTGGGAAAAATCTGATGGGTGGCCGGTCCGCTGAGTTTTCCACTGATTCGCTCAAGGAGGGTACGGCTGGCGGAAGCACCCATCTGCGTAATGGGCTGCGCGATGGTCGTGAGAGGCCGGGTCAGATAAGAGGCGAGCGGAATGTCGTCGAAGCCCACGACGGAAACATCATCCGGGACCGAAAGGCCCGCATCCAGCAGCCCGCGGATGGCCCCCAGCGCGGCGAGATCGTTCGTGCAAACAAAAGCCGTGGCCCGCTGGCCGCGCGGCATCTGCGAGGCCCATTGGCCCGCGGCAACCCGCACCTCGGCCACTTCGTGCCGGCAGCGCACCCAATTTTTTTCGTCAAGCACCAGCCCCAAAGTCTCCAGTTCCTCTTTGAAAATGGCCACCCGTTCGAGGTAGTCGCCGCGATCCGCCAAAGAATCCACGAAGCCGATGGAACGATGCCCGAGTTTTGACAAATGCTCGAGTGTCTTGCGCAAACCAACCCGCCAATCGGACTGCAAAGTGTCGATACGGGTGTCCGGCATGGCCGACCCGAAGATGACGACCGGAAAGGTGCGCGCCAATTCCTCAAGCCGCGCCGCGTGCAACCGCGCACCGCCGCAGAGGATGAGAATGACGCCGTCCGTATTGTGCGAGGCGACGTCGCCCAGAATCCTCTGTTCTCTCTCCGGATTTTCCTCGCTGTCTTCGATGAGCAGCTCGTAGCCAGCCTGCTCCATGGCCCGCTGGATAGACCGTGCGAGCAGGGCAAAAAAAGGGTTGGATAGATCAGGCACCACCAGCGTGGCGGCGTTGAAACGGTTCAACCGCAAAGCCCGCGCCATGCGATTCGGCTTGTAGTGCAGCGAGCGCGCCGCCGCGACCACGCGGTCCCGCGTCTCCTGCGAGGACCAGGAGTCGGGCCTGTTGTTAAGGATACTTGATACCGTGCTGACCGCCACGCCGGCCTGCTTAGCCACATCGTGGAGAGTCGGTCGTTTAAGGGAAGCTTGCATTACTGGACGGCCGGACAAAGCTCCGCACCTGAAATAATCCATATAGGAAATTTCCTTTCTGGCAAGCGGTTAGCTTGGCCAACCCGGCTATTCCAAAAACAGCCGCCGGCTACGCGAATCCGGAAAGAAGGACAGCACCGCGGACTGAGACCGCTGAATTTGTCACCATCGGGTTCATGGGACCAAAGAGCACGCATTCCCAGGCTTCGGAGTGACTGAACTCTCAGAAAGCCTAGGGCGCAGAGGATCGCGCTAAAAATCGGCACGTTCCCGCCAAGCACCCTCCGGAACCTGCGGAGCAATCAGCGCTGTCGTGAAAGCCAAACAGCCGGCGTGGTGCCGGCGGCGCGCACGAGCAGTTCGCTGTCCCAGGTGATCAGCGTCGTTCCGGTCAAGGCCGCCGTGGCGGCATAGATGGCATCCGCGCCGCGGAGAAGGCACCGTGTCCCGCAATCGAGCGAGTCCGCGATGAGGCGCGAGTCCACTTCCACCAGTTGGAGCATGGGAACCGCCCGGAGAGCGCGGGCCACGGCCAGACCCTTCGAGCTTTCCTTATGTCTTCGGGCCAGAGCACAGGCTGTTTCCACGATGGCCAGAGAAGGTGAGCACATCTTGAGACGTCGCCGCTCGCACTCGCGGAGGAAGGTCACGCTTTCGGCGTGAAAAACATCCTTGGATTCGAAAAGCGAAACCCAAACGCTGGCATCGATGGTGACCATTACCGGGGATCAAGGCGACCCCGGTCCTGTTCGAGGACCTCCCGCGCCGTCGGCCCCGGCGCGGCGGCGGGGACAGCGTGCTTGAGCAGCGCGTCCACCCAACTCTCGGATTTTCCAGACTTTTTCTTGGCGCGCTTCTCCGGTTCTTGCAACCAGTTGCGGAACAGTTCGATGGTGACCTCGCGCACCGCCCGACCTTCCAGCGCGGTCTTTGCTTTGACCCGGCGATAAAGATCATCCGGCACATCGATGGTTGCTTTCATGTTTTACAGGTTACTGGTTCTTGGCGTGCTGTCAATGGGAGCAGCCACAACCGTGCCGTGCGCGCCAGTTCCCATGACCCCACTTCAGAACCCTCGGCCGCGTTACCAGCAGGGAGAACCTAAGCAAACATAGTATCGTTCGATACTATTCATTGAGGGGGAATCACCCAACGAGTCAGCCGCTAAACGCAGACCGTGGCTCCCCGCTGCGCAGGGACGAAGACGTCGCGCACGGCCTCAAGATAAGCCATGCCGTTGGTCGTGTCCGGCTCGAGGTAGCTGCCCTCGGTCCATTCGTTCCAACTGTTGATGTTGAGGATGCGGTGCGCGGCGGGTTCGCGGCGGAGACGTTCTTTGGTCAGCTCGAGCGCGCGGCGGAAACGATCCGGCGTGTTACCGGAAATGGTGTTGGTGAAAGGATAGCCGAAGTTGCCGAATTCATCCTCCTGATGCGCGCGGGGGCTGGAGTCCCAACCCATGGTGACGTTCGGATAATAGGGTTGGCGGAATTGCTCTTTGACCGTGTCCCAATGCGCAAAATAACTGTCGCGCGCCCGGTCGAAGTCGGTCTGCAAGTCGGGCAGGTCGATGTGGTGGATCCACACGTAGGAGGTCACCGAATCGAAGCCGAGGCCGTCAATCAAACGTGGCACGTTGTCGATGACCACTTCGCCGGGCAGGACGGGTTTCCCCCAGACCACGGCGTTAAGATGCAGGTCGGGAAAACCGGCGCGGCGGGTTTTCTCGCGGAACTCATCCAGCGCCGCCCGCGTGCGAGCCGGCGAGTCGAAGCCGGCCAGCAACTGCGACAAATCGTAAAAGGAAAAATAAGGGCAACCCTCGAGCAGCCAATAAGACGGATGGGTAAAGTAGCGTTCGATGACCAGATCGCAGACTTTGTCGAAAGTCGCGGGCGTGACGGCGCCCGGATAGAGCAACTCGGCGGGGGCCCCGCGCTTGTAAGGATGGATGTCGACCCAGTCATGGTTGGCCCACATCAGGCCGAAGCGCAGGCGGTCGTTGTTGTCCGCCGCCATGAAACCCTCCTCGAGCGGACGTTCAAGAAAGAGGCCGTCGTTGTAATGATACCAATCGAAAATGAAGGCATCGATCCCGTGGTCGGCCGCGGCATCGATCTTGCGCGCCATGACCTTCGGGTCGGATTCGTCCTCGTAGCCCCAGAGTGGGACTTTGGGTTGCTCGTGCGCGGGGAAACGGGGCCGGGCGGACTTGACCAGTTCCCACTCGGTCCACCCCGCGCCTCTCAGCGACTCGTTGCGGGGGTCGCTGGGGTGGTAATTGCCGAAGTAATAACACGCGACGGTGATGTCATCCCCTTGGGCATCGGCGGACGAGAGCGGCGAAGTGGACGTGGCCTGATGCAACATTTGATCACTGTAAACTCCTAGTGGCGGCTTTCTGTAACGATCCTGCCAAAACCCAGCACGATTGCGCCGATTTTTGCCTCATTGGCGGAATCGTGCTGAGAAATGGCGCAAATGTTCCGGCGCCGCTTGGGCCCCCGTGTTACAAAGAGATCTCATGACCACACCCACCATTTTCACCGGCTGCATCCGGCACCCGAACCCATGAGCCACCGGAAGCGCGGCGTCCTGTTTGCTTGGACAGAATGGCAGAACCCGTCCGCCGCTTACCGGGGCAAACCATTCTGGAGTTGGAACGGACACCTCGATCCCTCCGAGCTGATACGGCAGATCGGCATTTTCCAGGAGATGGGCATGGGCGGATACTTTATGCACTCGCGCACCGGTCTGCAGACGCGCTACCTCGGCCCCGAGTGGTTCGATGCGATCAATGCCTGCGCGGATGCCGGACAGGCGCGCGGTTTGGAATCCTGGCTCTATGACGAAGACCGCTGGCCGAGCGGCTCGGCGGGCGGGCTGGCCACGAAGGAATTGCGGCATCGCATGAAATACCTGCGGCTGACCGTGCACGAGAGCGGCGAGACGCACAATTGGCCTGCGGCGGAACATTTCGTCGCCGCCTTCAGCGCCAAAGTGAGTGGCCTTGACCTCGGACCCTACCGCCGCGTCGAGTGTGGAGCCCGCGCTTTTCCCGGCGAGCAGCTGCTCGTTTTTGCGTGGGAATACATGCGCGAGCATTCTTTCTACAACGACACCGCTTACCTCGACACGATGGACCCCACGGCCACGGAGAATTTTCTGCGGGTGACGCATGATGCCTACCGCGAGGCCTGCGGCGAGCGGCTGGGGACGAGCATCCGCGGGATTTTCACGGACGAACCACATCGCGGGTTCGTTTTCTGTTCAAGCCACGGGCAACCCGGGGTGCCGGATCCGGGTTGGACCACGCCTTGGACCCACGCCCTGCCGGAGGCGTTCGCGGCGGCATTCGGCCACGACCTCATCGACCGGCTGCCGGAATTGTTCCTGCGTTCGGACGGGCAACGCCTCTCGCCGGTCAAGTGGGCCTACATGGAAATCTGCCAGCGCCTCTTCCTCGAAAATTGGGCGCGGCCGATGCACGAGCGGTGCCGTGATCTCGGGCTCTTGCTGACGGGACACGTGCTGCACGAAAACAGCCTCGCCGCCCAGGCGGTGCCCTGCGGATCGATGATGCGCTACTACCCGTATCTCGATTACCCCGGCATCGACATCCTCGGCTCGCGCAACGAATGCCATTGGGTGATCAAACAACTCTCCTCGGTCGCGCGGCAGTTCGAACGTCCGTGGATGCTCTCCGAGCTTTACGGTTGCACCGGATGGCAGACCGATTTCACGGACCACAAACGCATCGGCGACTGGCAGGCGCTCTTCGGCATCAATGTGCGTTGCCACCACTTGAGCTGGTATTCCATGGCGGGCGAAGCCAAGCGCGATTTCCCGGCCAGCATTTCTTTCCAGTCCGCGTGGTATCCGGAATACGCCGCGGTCGAGACCTACTTCAGCCGCCTGCATGTCGCCCTCACCGCAGGACGTCCGGTCTGCGATGTGCTGGTCATCAATCCGGTGGAAAGCACGTGGGCCCAGATCCATGTCAACTGGGCAACGTGGTTGCAAGCGACCGACCCTGACGTGGAAGCGCTGGAGAAAACCTACGCGACCGTCTTCGCCGCGCTGGCCGGAGCCCAGATCGATTTCGACTACGGCGATGAGGCGCACCTCGCGGAACACGGTTCTGTCGATGCGACCAAAGCGACGCTACGGCTTGGAGCCATGCGCTACCGCGTCGTGGTCGTCGCCGGCGCGGAAACTCTCCGCGGATCCACCCTGCGATTGTTGCAGGAGTTTCGCCGGGCCGGGGGCATGGTAATCTTTGCCGGAGCGCCGCCGACTCACTTGGATGCCCTGCCCTCGCCCGAGCCGGCGGAGTTCGCCATCAACGGTCCGACCGCACTGATCGATGGTCCGGCGCTGGCTGCCATGGTGCGAGAGCACAGCCCTGCCGCCCGCCAGCTCACGCTCGGCGAGGAAGGCGCGGGTCTTTTCTGTCAGATGCGGACCGACGGCAACACCTTCACCGCAGTGCTGCTCAACTCATCGGACACACGTAACTATGACACCGTGACATTGCGCTGGCATCATTCCGGACCGGTGACCGAACTCGACGCACTGACCGGTCAGGCGGTCGCGGTTGAGACCATTCCCGAAGATGGCGGCATTTTGCGTTGGACGACTTCGTTCCGTCCTTTGCAGGAACGTATTTTCGTCTGCGGCGCGGCCGTGCCAGACGCCAAGCCCGCCGCCATGACTGCCATAGGACGAACCGAAGTTCTCGCGGGAGACTTTGCTTACACGCTCGACGAACCGAACATCGCGGTGCTCGACACGGCGGAGTTTTCCCTCGACGGCGGGGACTGGGAGGCAGCGCAGGAAATTCTCCGTGTGGAAAAATCTTTGAGCGAGCGCTTGGGAATTCCCCTGCGCGGTGGGCAGATGGTCCAACCATGGGCTCGGGAGGAATCCACGACCAACGGGGGAACCCAGTTGACTTTGCGCTTCCGCTTCGAGGTAGAGCATCTGCCAAAGTCGCCCGTCCAGCTGGCCCTCGAGCAACCCCATGAGTTCTCCATCACACTCAACGGCAAAAACATCCCGGCACCCTCGGGCGACGCATGGTTCATCGATCCATGTCTGTGCACCGTGACGCTGCCGCCCGACGCGCTGCAAACCGGGACCAACATTCTCGAGCTGCAATGCCGCTACCACGAAGGCATCGACCTCGAAGCCGTTTATCTGCTGGGCTCGTTCGGTGTACGTCCGGGACCGGGCTCGCGCGTGACGCTGACGGAACTTCCGCCGCGACTCGGCGTGGGAGACTGGACGCGGTGCGGATTGCCGTTTTATTCCGGGCGCATCCGCCTGCAACTGCCCGTTGGTTCAGCCCGAGGCCTCGCGTTGTCCCCGCAAGGTGCTGCCACGCTGGTGGCGCGGAACCCCGCGAACGGGAAATCGCAAATCCTGCCGTGGGCACCATTCGCCTGCGATCTTGAAGGGTTGGTTGATGATCAGAGTATGGTCGAAGTCGAATGGGTCCTGACGCGACGCAATACCTTCGGCCCATTGCATCTCACGCCCATCGAACAACCGGCCATCGGTCCCACCCACTTCCGGAGCGAGGGCGACGAGTGGTCCGATGATTACCAACTCGTGCCTGTCGGACTCGAAAAATCCCCAATCCTCGAATCATGAAGCGTCACCCCAATATCCTTTTCATCAATCTCGACCAGATGCGCTACGACTGCCTGGGTTTCACGGGGCATCCGCTCGTCAAAACGCCGCACCTCGACGCCTTGGCGCGCTCGGGGATGCGCTTCGAGTCGGCCTACACCCCGTTCCCCGTCTGCGCACCGGCCCGGCAGACCTTGCTCACCGGCGTGATGCCCGAACAGCATGGCGGACTGTGGAACTTCGACCGCGGCGGCGGCCTGCCCATCGGCGCTGCGGTGACCGCGGATCATTCGATCTGGGTGCAGCAATTGCGCGACGCCGGTTATCGCACGGCTTACCTCGGCAAATGGCATGTCCATCCCGAGGCCGATCCCACCGCCTACGGCTACGAAACCTACATCGAGCCGCCAACCAACGCCTACCGGCCGGAAAATCAGCAGCGTAAGTATGAGCTGGCCGATGATCCATGGCCCGAGTTCCCCGTCGGGGCAGTCTCCACCCTCGATCTCGACCAAAGCGACACGCACACGTTGGCCGCCGAGTGTTGCCGCCTCATCGAGGAATTCGGCAACGGCGGCGCGCCATGGCACATCCGGATCGATTACAACGAGCCGCATCTGCCGTGCCTGCCGAGCGAGCCTTTTGCCTCGATGTATCCGCCGGAATCGATCCCAGCATGGGAAAATTTCGGCGACACCTTTGCCGGGAAACCCTTCATCCAGCAACAGCAACTCCGCAACTGGCGCATCGAAGCGTGGACATGGCGCGAATGGTCCATCTACCTCTCCGGATACTTCGGGATGATCAGCCAATTGGACGACGCCATTGGGCGGATCATCGAGGAACTGCGCTCCCGCGGGCTGATCGACAACACCCTGATTATTTTCACCACGGACCACGGCGATGCGGCCGGCAGCCATCGCATGATGGACAAGCATTGCGTGATGTATGAGGAGGAGGTGCACGTGCCGCTCGTCTGCTCGTGGCCCGGCGTCATTCCGGCCGGTGGCGTCTGCCGCGATTTCATCAGCCACTTTCTCGATCTGCCGGTGACCTTGCTCGAACTGACCGGACTGTCCGTGCCCGCGCGTTATCAAGGACGCAGCTTCTTGCCGCAACTCGAGGGACGCGCCTCGGACGACCCGCGTCCCCTCGCCTTCAGTTCCTACAATGGTCAGCAGTTCGGCCTCTACTGCCAGCGCATGGTCCGCGACCGGAAATACAAATACGTGTGGAATGCCACGGACATCGACGAATGCTATGACCTCGAGAACGACCCGCACGAGTTGGTCAATCTCGCCGCGGACGAACGCCACGAGGAGCTGTGCCGCCGCTACCGGCGAAAAGTCTACGACGTCTTCTCCGCCCTGAAAGATCCGCTCGTTTTGAGCCGCTGGAACGAGCGCTGGCTGCGCGACGGCACGACTTCCGCGAAATGAAAACCATTCCCACCCTGCTCGCCGTCACCGGCGCACTGCTGACGACAGCCTTGGCCGCAACGAAGGACCGTCCGCCCAACATCGTTTTCATCCTCACCGACGATCTCGGCATTTCCGACCTCGGTATCTACGGCAGCGATTACCACCTGACGCCTCGCTTGGATCGCCTCGCGGCGGAAGGAATGCGTTTCACCAACGCCTACGCGGCTTCGCCGGTGTGCTCGCCGACGCGGGCGTCCATCCTGACCGGACAGTATCCGCACCGCTTGCACCTGACCGACGCTTTGCCGTGGGACCGGTTGCCGGAAAACCCGCGGTTCGTCCCACCCAACCACCTCAAGGAACTGCCCGCCTCCGACGCCACGTATGCGAAGTCCCTGCGCGAGGTCGGCTACCGCACCGCCCTTTTCGGCAAGTGGCACCTGGGCAACGAGCACGAGTTCTTTTCCGGCGGCCGCCATAGCGACTACGGCTTCGACGAGGCCTTCGACGCGGATTACCAAAAAATCAACAATGTGGACAAAGGCGTGGACACTCTCACGGAGCAAGCGCTCGGCTTCATCGAAAGCAATCGCGACCGCCCCTTTATGCTGGCCCTGCACCACCACACACCACACGTCCCGCTGGCCGTTCCCGCCGAATACCAGAGCCGCTATAACAACGTTCCGCCGGGCCAAAACCAGCAGGACAAGCAATATGCCGGCATGATATCCCATCTCGACGATGCGGTGGGACGCCTGCTCGACAAACTCGACGAGCTGGATCTGACCAACAACACCATCATCATTTTCACCTCCGACAACGGTGGCCTGAGCGCAAAAACGAGCAATCTCCCTTACCGCGAAGGCAAAGCCACGCTCTATGAGGGTGGGATCCGTGTGCCGCTCCTCGTGCGTTGGCCCGCACAGATCAAACCCGGATCGGTGTGCGAGGGCGTCACAGTCAGCACCGATTTCTTCCCGACTTTTCTCGAGACGGCCGGGCTGCCATTACAACCGGACGCCCACCTGGACGGACAGAGCCTGATCCCGTGGCTGCGCGGGGAAAAGCCCGATCCAACCCGCACGGTCTACTGGCACGTGCCCCACTACCGGCACAAAGGTCCGCAATCCGCCGTGCGCGACGGTGACTGGAAACTCATCCACAACATCGAGACGGACACGCATGAGCTCTACGATTTGGCCAACGATCCCGGCGAAGCGAACGACCTCGCGGCCGCGCAAGCCGAACGGACCAAGGAGCTGGCCGCCAAGCTCGAAAGCCATCTCGCCGAATCCAAAGTCCAACGCCTATGCCCGAATCCCAACTGGGACGCGAAGAAACCCCGCGGCCGCGTGTGGGAAATGGGCGTCTTCTATCCCAAGCAGGGTGGCGCCTTCCAACAGGTCAAAGACCGCGACTATCCCGCGTGGTTCCAGCACGCGGAGCCGGCGCGAAAACCCTAGCCGGTTTGGCCCTTCCGCCCTGCGCGCGTAGTTTCCTGCATCTGCTCGGCGGTCATCATGGAGTGGATTCGCTGGCCGCGGCTTGCGGATTGATGAACATGAGCGCGTCGATATCGGGATCGGTGACGTAGTTGCGCGGGTCCTTGGCCTGGTCGTTCTCGTAAGGATCGAAGGTCCCCTTGCCGCGGTCGGACATCCAGTTTTTGCCGGGTTTGTGGTCGGGATTCGGCGCGGGCATTTGCGCGCCGATCGCCTTGAGGTGCGCGGCGAGCCACTCCTCCATTTGACGCACCTTCTCGGGATGTTGGGCGGCGAGGTCGCTTTTCTCGCCGGGGTCTTGCGCGAGGTCGAATAGTTCGGCGCCACCATCCTCGTAATGTTTCACGAGCTTCCAGTCGCCGTGACGGATCGCGCTGTGGGGCGGAAGCGTTTGGTAGTGCGGATAGTGCCAGTAGAGCGTGTCGCGCGGCAGGGTGTCGCCACCCGCGAGCAGCGGGGCGAGGCTGAGCCCGTCGAGATGTTGCTCCGGCCGGAGCGGCAGACCGGCCATGGCGAGGAAGGTCGGGTAAAGATCGTTGCTGATCACCGGCACGTCGCACACCGATCCGGGCCGGGTGACGCCCGGCCAGCGGATGATCAACGGCACGCGAATGCCGCCCTCGTAGCACTGGGATTTCCCCCCGCGGTAAGGCAGGTTGCTGGTGGCGGTCACGCGCTTGTTTGTTTTCTCGTCCTGCACCGCGTCCAACCCGCCGTTGTCGGAAAAGAAAACGACGGCGGTATTCTCCGCGAGCCCGAGGGCAGCAAGCTCATCGAGGACGCGTCCCACGGCCGCATCCATGCGGGCGACCATCGCCGCCATCACGGGGTTATCCTGGCCGTTCGGGCCGGGCGGTTTGTCTTGGAATCTCGCGATCCATTCCGGCTGCTCGTAGAGCGGCACATGCACTTGATCGAGCGACAAAACGGCGAGGAATCGGTCCTTCTTGTTCTTTTCGATGAACTGAAGAAAGGCGTCCGTGTATTCACCGATGGCTTGGGGGTCTTGGTAGTTCTTTTTCCAGACGTTCCGCCCCGGCTGCACCGTGCCGAACCCGTGCTGGCCGGGGTTTTCCCCGCCGGCGTATTCGCTGTCAACGTGCCACTTCCCCACATGGAAGGTGGCAAAGCCCGCGTCGGCCAGAGCCTCGGCATAGGTCGTTTCGCTGCGGCGGAGATACCTGATCCAATCATGCGGGCCGAGGAGCTTTGCCGTCGGGGGGGTGTTTCCCGGAATGTAAGAGCTCAGGTGGATGCGCGCTGGATAGCGTCCGGTGAGGATGCTGGCCCGCGTCGGCGAGCAGACCGGGTGCGCGGCGTAAGCTTGGGTGAATCGCGTGCCTTCCGCGGCCAAGCGGTCGAGATTCGGGGTCTCGTAATATTTGCTGCCGTAGCAACCGAGATCCATCACACCGAGGTCATCCGCGAGGATGAACACGGTATTGCGCACGGGCTCGGGTGACTCCTCCGCAGCCAGGACCGGCGTCAGACCCGCGGCCAGCAACGCGTGCAGAAGTCGCAGGGGCCGCAGCCCGGCCGCGGGAATTTTCCCGTTGGGAGCGCGGCGCGCGAGAAAGCTGATCGCAGTCATGGCTTGGCCGCCCGCCGTTCGCGCAGGAGGGCTTGGATTTCCCTCACCCGTTCGCGGCTGAGACGGTAGCGGCTGAAAACGATCATGGCCGCGATGATGCAAGCGCTGGGGAAGAAGGCGATGAATAGACGCAGGCGGGTCAACGACTCCGGCGTCATCTTGTCGGCCCCGGCATCATAACCGATAAAGACCAGCGCGTAGCCGAGGGTGAAGGCGATGCCGGTGAACCCCAGCTTGACCACGAAGCCGAAGAAGGACGCAAAAATGCCCTCGCGACGGTAACCGTGCTGGAGTTCATCCTCGTCGCAGATATCGGCAAGGAAGGCACCGTTGAGCAGCCAGACGGCGGTCATGCCCCCGCCCATGAACACCGCGAGCACCAGCTGGAGCGCCGGCCAACCGGGGCGCAGCAGGAACCACGAACTCATGATGGCCAGCGCGGACAGCGCCATGCCGGAGAGCAGAACCGTCTTTTTGTCGAAGCGACGCACGATCCGCGGGATAACGAACGTGGCAGCCAAAAGGGAGACAGCGGACGTGGTGCCGTAAAAACCGTTCCAGGTGGCACCGCTGCTTTTGTCGCCGCCGAAGATGTAAAAGATGTTGGCGTAGATGATCAGCGCCCCCATGAAATACACGCCGCAAATGACGAAGAAGATCATCAGGCACAAGGTGCGGAACGAGCGGTTTTGCAGGGCCAGTTTGCCGGAGTGCAAAAGGTGGAGCTTGGCCTGGTCATGGACCTTCAGCCGTTCGCGGGCGAAGAGGGCGACAGGCAACGCGGTGACGGCTATAACAATTGCCAGCGCCCAAGCCAGGTAGCGGATACCCAGCACCTCGACTTTCACGTCGTCACTGGAGGCCATGTGCACGACCGGATGGAAGAGGAAGGAATACCAAGCGGTCTGGCCGGAAACGACAAACTCGCGGATGAATTCACCGGCACTCAGGCAAGCCTTGTAGAGCCACGGCAGGAGAAAAGCGGCCGCCGAGGCGAAGATCATGCGGTATTTCTGGACGTCAGCCCGCTCGTCGTAGTCCGAGGTCAACTCCAGCCCCAGCGCGTAGTAGGGCACGGAAAAAACGGTATACATCAGATAGAAGAAGACGCAGGCCGTGACGGCATACGCGAAAAGGGCGGAATTTTCCCAGTAAGGCGACGCCATGTAGGAGACACCGAAGGCGAAGGCCATGAGCAATCCGCCGGCAAAAATGAACGGACGCCGCCGCCCGAACCGGCTGCGGCTGTTGTCCGAGATGTTCCCCATCACGGGATCGGAGATGGTGTCGAAAAACCGCGGGATAGCCACCGCCCACCCGACGAGGACGGAACTGAGGCCGAAGCCGATGTTGTAGATGGGGACAAAGAGAGTGTTCAGGCCGTTGGTCGCCATTTGCTCGCTGAAACCACCGAGGCCCCAGGCGATCTTTTCACGTCTCGGCAAGTGGGCGGCGCGGTCGTCGTGGGAGTGGGACATAGATCAGGGCGCGGCGGGTGGTCTTTTCAGCGAAGGATCAATTCCACGGGATCCAAGGTCCAATCGTTGATCTCGCGAATGTTGCGGCCTCCGCTCCAGCCGAGAAGGATCTTCGCCTCGCCGGAACCTTTGGCGCGGTCCCAGCGGATTTCGACCGCACCATCCGGGGTCTTCGTGGCCTCGATCCACTCGTTGCCCGTCAGCACGACCGCGCTGGTCGCCACGGGCTCTCCTTTTTCATTCAGCAGTCGCACTTCACGCGTGCCGCGATCCTCATCCAAAGACAGGACCGCTTCTTCCAGTTTCAGCGCGGCTGGACGCGTCGGGGGCGCCTTGTCTCTCCGCGGGGTGCGCGGGGAGCCGGTGAAGTTTTCGTTGCGCAGAGGGATGAGGGCATCGGATTCGCGCAGGTGGTTTTCGATGAGAGCATCCAACGCGCGCACACGCTCGGGCCGATAGGCAGCCAGATTGACCGCCTCGCCCGGATCGGCCGCCAAATCATAAAGCTCGTAATGGTGCGTGCCGGGTTCATCGCCGGCCCAGAAGAAGCGCAGAAGTTTCTCGTTCCCCAGCCGCACCGCGGACGAAGGTGCGCAGAGAATGCCGAAGCGGGAGGGAAAATCGAAAAAGAGCGGACGCTCCGGCAGGGAACCTCCGTCGAAAAGCGGACGCAAGCTCACACCGTCGACCGCTTGACCGGCGGGTAAAGGCACCCCGGCGTAATCGAGGATGGTCGGAAACAGGTCGGTCGACACCACGGGGACGTTGGAGACCGTGCCGGGCTTGATGTGTCCGGGATATGCCACCACCCAAGGCACGCGCACCCCGCCCTCGTAGGTGTTGGCCTTGCCGCCGCGCAGCGGGCGGTTGGAGGTGACTTGTCGGCCGTTGATCTCGTCATGGATGACCCCGCCGTTGTCGGAGAGAAAGACAATCAGCGTGTTGTCGCGCAGAGCCTTGTTTTCCGGCTGGTCGAGGTAATCGAGCAAGACACCGACGCTCTGGTCCAGACTTTCCACCATCGTGCCCATGACGGGCGAATCGTGGAGGCCGCGCGGGTCTTTTTTGCCGCGGTATTTCTCGAGCAAGTCCTTGCGCGGGATGTAGGGCGAGTGCACCGCGTAAAGCCAGAGGTTGAGGAAGAACGGCCGATCCGAGTCCTTGACTTGGCCGATCCACTTCACCGCTTCCTCGACCAGGCGGTTGTCGAGATGCTCGCCCTCAGGACCCGCTTCTAGGCCGGGGATTTCGCTGCGGCGCTCTTGCTTGTTTTGCGGCCTGTTCGCATACGGGGAATAAAAATCCGGCGGACCCGGCGCATGGTTGCCGCCGATAACATAGTCGAACCCACGCGCTCCCGCATCGTAAGTCTCGGCGTTTTCCTCCACAGCATTGCCCGGGCGGCTGAGGTGCCACTTGCCGATGTGTGCCGTCTGGTAGCCGCTCTCCTTGAGCAGATCAGCCAGGGTACGCAGGTTGGCCGGCAGGTGATCGCGCGTCCGGATATCACCGACGTAACTCCCGTTCTCCGGAGGCAGCGCCGCGGGTTCGAAGACCTGACGCTTGGCCGTGATGGCCTCGGTCAGGCGCAATCGCGCGGGCGATTGACCGACCATGATGCTGGCCCGCGTGGGTGAACAGAGCGGACTGGCCGCATAGCCGTCCGTGAAACGCATTCCTTCATTGGCCAAACGCCGCAGGTTCGGCGTTTCATAATAGCCGGGCCCGTCCAGATCCGTGTCGGCCCAGCCGAGATCGTCGGCGAGGATAAGGATGATATTGGGGCGGTCCGCGGCGACCGCCGGGCAGACCAGAAAGAGAGCGGCGGCCAACGAAGACCAAATCAGGCGGGGAAACATCAGGAGGCTACTAAAGCACAATCCACCCCACCCTTCCCGCACGATCCAGCCAAAAAGGAGCACGATTTCGCCAAGCAACCCCGGAAGGCGTGGATCATGCTCGCGTTCTTCCGCCGACCAGATCGATCGGTCGCCCCGGAAATCCCGCTTCCCGCGTGTCCTCCGGCCGACGGCCGTCTGGCATGCGATAGCGCTCCGCCAGCGAATCCACATCGACACCCCCCGGATCCCCGTAGTGGTCCATCCATTGCTGCGTGAGTTTTTCCATCCGCTCCTGCAAGGCGGTGTGCGCAGGGTCGCCGTAAAGATTGCGCAGTTGAAATGGATCCCCTTCCCGCGCGTAAAGCGCACGGACCGGAACCTTGCGCAACACCGCGCGGCCATTTTCGTCGCGCTGCCAGTGCGCCAACTCGCCGCGGCCGTAGCTGTGCTCGCGGGTGTAGACGCCATTCCAGGAAGGCTGGTGGAAAAAGAGGGGCACGGATTCCACGGCATCATCGTCGTGCTCGCGGATGGCCCGTGAGAGATCGCGGCCCTCGCAGGTTGCCGGCACGGAGACCCCCAGCAAACCAAGCAGGGTGGGCATTAGATCCAGCGTCCCGACCAGCAGATCGCTCATCCGGCCGCGAGCTTCGCCCGGCAGATGCACGAGGAGCGGGACGCGCACGGAGGTGTCCTCGGGATGATCCTTCGAGATGGTGTAACCGTAGGAGTGTAAGTTGTCGCCGTGATCCGAAGTAAAGACAATGAGCGTATTGTCATAGTGACCGCGCGCCTTGAGTTGGTCGATGAGACGCCCGAAGGCGCGGTCGATGCCGCTGCACATCGCGTAGTAGCCATGGTAGGCGCGTCGGATTTCCGGGGTATCCTCCGCGCTGGGACGCAGACGGATGGTCGCCGGATCATAGAGATCCATCAGATCCTGCTTCGTGCCGTAATCGAAGGTCATGGTTTCCG
Source organism: Chthoniobacterales bacterium (assembly GCA_044352715.1). GTDB lineage: Bacteria > Verrucomicrobiota > Verrucomicrobiia > Chthoniobacterales > JACTMZ01 > JACTMZ01. The sequence goes on from JBILDG010000001.1 coordinate 32,345, forward strand.
GGTCGAAGCCGACATCGTGCGGTGGATGCCACGAGACAAAGAGCGCGAAGGGTTCGTCCGCCCGGCAGGTATCGAGAAATTGCACCGCCTGCCGCGCCTGCCCGTCTACCTCCCATTCGTCGAAGAAAACTTTCAGTCCTTCCTTGTCCCAGTAGTAGCAATGCCCCGGACGGTAATCCATGTGGCAGTTGTTGCTCAGGAAGGTTTCGTCGAACCCGTGCCGTAGTGGACCCGGCGGCACCGGCCGGTCGCGGTTGCCGCCGAGCAGATGCCATTTGCCGACATAGGCGGTGCGGTAACCGGCCGCACCCAAGGCCTGCGCAAACGTCGTGCCGTTGTGGGCCAGCAGCGGAAGATCATTGTGCAGCGCGCCGTGGCGGAGCGGATGCTGTCCGGTCAGCAGCATGCCGCGGTAAGGGGTGCAGACCGGACTGCTCGAAATGCAATGGTCGAACCGGATGCTCTCCGAGGCGAAGGCGTCGAGGCGCGGCGTTTTGATGTCCGCGTTGCCATAGCAACCGAGCATGTCCCGCGACTGCTGGTCGGTGAAAACGAAAAGAAGATTGGGACGCGCGTTCACTGCTGCTGCAGCAGCATGCTGCGCAACGGGCCGATCTGCAACGGCAGCGGCGCGGTCGCTTCGCGGATTTCGCCCGTGGTCGGATCCATCACGGTGACCGGGCCGCTGCCGCCCACCTGCACGGCGAGGTCTTGTTCCTTCTTGTTCATGACGAAGTAGATTTTCTTCCCGTCGCGGTGGAAACGCGCCACGCCGAGTTCCGCTGTGCCGGGCGTGAAGGTCAGGTCGAACGCCGGACTGTATGCTTGCCCGATGAGCGCGGGAAGTTCACCGGCCGCCATGGGACGGGCGGCAGCCAGGGCTTGGCGGACCGCTTCATCATCGCGCGCGTAGAGGGCGGCCGAAGGAACCTCATCCACCCATATCACCTTTCCCCCGGCAGCTTCGAAAGCCTCGATCTTGCGGAGGACATCGAAGGGCAGCAGGTCCGTCGGCGGGATGACCAGCACGCGATAGGAACCGCGCCCGATGCGGAGGCGACCGTCTTCGATCGCCGCTTCGGCCACGGCCTGCGGGTGGACGACACTGAAGTCGATGTCGGCCGACGTGAGCGTTTCATCGATGGTTTTCCACGGCTTCTCGAAATCGGCGAATTCCTTTTGCAGTTTGCTCCAGTGCCGGTTGGTCGGACGATACAGGCCCTGGAAGCGGGAGATGGGATAATAGACGGCCACCTCGTTCTCCCGTCGCGCCCCGCGCAGGACCAGCGAGAGACGGCCGATGTATTCATTGAAAGCGCGGAATTCCTCCGGTGTGTAACCGGCGGCCTTGCGGCCGCGTCCTCCAGCGTCCGGGGTGTCGACCGGATCGAGCGGGAGGTAGGAGGAAAACGAATTCACGCCGTGGAAAAACAGCCAGTTGGCCGAGTTGAGCAGCAACGGAATCTCCGGGGAAAGTCGCTTCATGCCGCCGCCGGCGATGATTGGATCGAGCAGGACGATCACTTCGTCGCGGTCCTTCCATTCCGCGATGGAGCTGCAGAAACGGGCTTGCTCATAGTGGAAGGAATCGAAGCGGTCGCGGTTGGGGATACCGATGTCCATGGCCGGCACGTCGAACTCGGCCGCGAAGAGCAGCAGGTCCCCGTAACAGGGCACGTGCAGCGAGGGATACTCGTCGTGCAGGAAATGGCCGCTGGAGGAAACACCGCGCGCCTCGCACCATTTGTGGATTTGCTCGGCGAAGTTGGCGCGGAGCAATTCGGCGACCGTCTGGTGGAAATGCGTGCGCACCCGGCGCGACTCGAGATCGTCGCCCGCGAAGAGACGCGGCAACTGTGGCATCAGGTCGTAGCCGTGCATGGCCGCAAACTTGGCCGGGATCTCCGCGTTCCACGACACGCAGGCAAACGGGCCATCGGCCATGATCCAGTGCAACTGCATGAGGTGCGGCTCGTTGGCGTAAAAGCCTCGCGCCTTCTCCTGCAGCGCGCCGGATTCGACGGAGATCGGCGTGTGCATGATCTCGAGGAAGCTCTTTACCGCGTCGGGATTGAGCAGGTCGGGATAGCGCCCGCTGTGTTTGAATTGGGCCATGGTGCTCTGCGCTTGGACATCGCGGTCGCGAATGACGGTGAAGAAGGCGTGCAGTTCCCACGGTCCATCCACTCCTTCGGCGGTGACTTTCCCGTTCTCCACGTTGACCGTGGCTCCCTCCGCCGGTTGCAAGCCATCGGGAGTCACGCGATAAAGCGCGGCCGAGACGAAGCGCTCCGCGCCTGGGGGCAGGTCGATGTTCGCCGGGACAATGCCCTCCCCTTTTTGGCTAACCGTGGCCAGACCCCGCACTTCGTATTCCGGATTTTTTTCCACGACCTTGCCGCCCGCCATGCCGCTCGGGTAGCCGAAGTCATCGGCCAGCCAGACCGGGGCGTCCTGCTCCTGCGCTCGGGCCAGGAGAGGCCCGATGTTCTTTCGCCCATCGGGCCCCGATTGATAGAGTTCACCGTGGAAAAACGCCATGTAGCCGCCGATGCCGTATTCGGGATATTGCTTTAGCGTTTTGTCTTTCAGCCCGTATTTGATGAGCCGGTAGTTGTTGGGCGGATCGGCGAATTCTTTGGCGAAAGTCTCCTCTGCAGTGACAGGCGTAGCCGCTGCCGCGGGCGTCGCGTCTGCCACCGGTTCCTCGGATGAAGCGAGAGACTCGGCGGGAGGACGGGAACAAGCGGTCACCATGCCCAAGGCCAGCGCCGCGAAAAGAATTCGTCCGGTGAAGAGAAGGAGATGCATCGGGTAAAAGTAGACGACCGGCAACTCAACCCGCCATGACGATTCCGCCAATTTTCAGCACGATTCGGCACCAACGATTCCGCCGTGAAAAATGACGGCAGTGCCGCGCCTTAAGACGAAGGCGTGACTTCGATGGTGACGTTGCCGATGCCGGGGTATCCCTTGACCGCCCAAAACTGGATGGTCACCCACGTGCCGGCCGGCACCTTGGTCGCCACCAGGCGCTGGGCGCCGGCGGCTTGGAAGCTCTGCTTGGCCAGAACGGGATCCCCCCCGTTCGCGCGGGCGTTGACGATCGCCGCTCCCATCCAGAACTCCTCCTCCCCGAAGCCAACAGTGTCAAAGGTCAGCGTGACATCCGACATCTCGGCCAAAACGCCGAGTTCCTGCTTGAAGGCGTAGAACTCCGGCTTGAGCCGACTTAGCACGCGCAGGTTGGCTGCGATACCGGCCGCCCCCATCTTGCGCACGGTGTAAAAGTCACTGTCTTGATCCTGCGGCGGGGCTGCCGTCCAGCCTGTCGGAACACCAGAGTACCAACCCGGATGCTGGAGGGGGGACAAACCATCCATGTTGCTGAAGTCACCGTTGATCACGGCCAGCGCGTCGTCCTCTGCCGCGGTGGCAGAGACTAACGCAAGAACACCAAGAGCAGGGACAAGGAGGAGGGAACGAATGCTCATAGTGATTCAATCTACAGCCCGTGATGTGGCGACCGCGCGCACGATTCCGCCAAAATCCCGCACGTTACCGCCTGACCCCCCCCTATCCGTTGTCCCGCATCCGCCCGCCGGCCTGGAACTGACGCGGCGAGACACCCAGAACACGGCGGAATTGCCGGGCGAAGTAGCTGCTGTCATTGAAGCCGCACTCGAAAGCCGCCTCAGTCACACTCATGTCGCTGGACTGAAGTAGCTTCGCCCCTTTGGCGATGCGCAACCTCTGAAGATAAGACAGCGGGCTTTCGTTCTTCACCTGACTGAAAAAGCGGTAGAAATTGCGGTCGGACATTCCCACCATTTTCGCCAACTCGGGCAATTTGAGATCCTCCGCAAAATGGCTCTCCATGTAGGCAATGGCACGCCCGATTTTCATGATGCGCTCGGATTCAACGGTCGGCTGGGTGTTGTAGGCGCGGGAGAGCAAGCCGACCATGGCCATGAAATGCGCCACGGCCATAAAACGATGCCCCGTAGCATCTTTGCGCAGCGCTTGGCTGGTGAGGGTTCGGTGGCGCTCCTCGAAAGCAACCGGACGGACCCGTGGGGCATCCCCGTAGAGTTCTTTTTCCATGGCCTCGGCCAACTCCCTGGCACGAGCCAAGTCGCGGATTCCAAGCGTCAAGTGTCTCTCAAATTGACCCTCACGTCGCATAGCCGGCTCGACGACAAAGAGCGATTGGTAACCCGGCAACCCTGCAACATCGAAACGCACTTTCTGCAATAGCGATGGCTCGTAGATAATATTGATCAGCCCGAGTTCCACCGTGTCTCGGTAGCCATGGGGACGCCCCCCGTGATGCACGAAGACGTCACCCGCTTTGAGCGGAAACTCCTCTTTGCCGACCACATTGACACCGCGCCCGTGCGAGATGATGACGATCTCCGAAAAATCGTGGACGTGCTGCGGATAGTTCGGGTGGTTGTCGAGAACGTAGACAGCCAAAGGGAAGTTGCGGTCGGCAAAAACCAGTTCCCTTTCGAATTTGACCGGCTTGGGCGAGCGACGAGGCATGAAACCACTTACGATTTCATCGCAGGACTGCAAGTCTCGATTGCTTTTTGCTGTATGGCGCAAGTAATTAGCCGCAGCCTGCACAAACTCTTTTTTGACATCATTTACGTAAAGATACGCAACTTACCTGCTAACTATATCTTCCAAACGCTTGAAGGAGGATTGCAGGTGATTATTGAGAGCTTTACGCGCTTGCTTGGCATCACCTCGGTCAAGAGCCGCGCAAATTGCTCTGTGCTCTTCCAATACACGTCGAACAAAATGGCTGTCGATATAAGTTTCGCGTGCGTATTTTAAACCCACCCCCAGTAAAAGACCGCGCATAATCGACGCGTAAAGCTTGTGACCAGACTCTTGCACTAAAGTAAGGTGAAAAGAGAGATCAGCTTTACCAAAAGAAGCCAAATTGGATTTTTTGCTATCCATAGCAGCCATTTTTTTTCTCAACTTAATCCGTGATGCTGACTTGTTTGCAGATGCCAAAACAGCGACGCACTCCGACTCAATAAACTGACGCAGGTCCATCAACTGCCGGTATGTGCCATGGTCACGCCGGAGTGACGCATAAACACCGATGGATGCGGAAAGGGCCGATGATCCCTCATCCTCAGCGACGTAGCTACCGCTTCCCCTTCGGCTTGCAACCAACCCTCGTGACTTGAGCGCTTCCAGCGCCTCACGGACGGCTGCCCTGCTCAGACCGTGGACTGCCGCCAGAGTTTTTTCACCAGGCAGCTTAGTGCCCGGCGCCAACTTTCCCGAAAGAATCGAGCGCTCTAAATGCGCAATGAGTGGGCGGCATATCTTGGAACACTTTTTGTTCACAGAAGACCAATTAAAGCAAAATGATTTGATTGACTACCGCAAAGTTGTCAGACAACTTTTATTCTAATTACTCCCCTCATCGAAAACGCCATGCTTCTGCAAAACAAAGTCATTTTTCTCACGGGTGGATCGGCTGGGATCGGCCTTGAATGCGCCAAGGCTTACGCCGCAGAAGGGGCCCATGTCGTTATCGCCGCACTCGATAGTGAAGCCTCGATCCGAGAGGCAGCCAAACTTCCCGGGAAGCACCTCGGGATAGGTTGCGATGTTTCGCAAGGTGTCGAGGTGGAGAAAGCCATCGCTTTTGCTTTGGCAAAGTTCGGCAAGTTGGACGCCATCCATAACAACGCCGGCGTTGCATCCCCTTCTAAGCCACTGCATGAGACGACGGAAGAAGAGTGGAACACGCTAATGGACACGAATCTCAAGAGTGTTTATTGGACCACACGCTACGGCGTGGCCGCGCTTCGGGAAAGCAAGGGCAGCATTCTCAACACGAGCAGCCTGGTGGGCGTCATCGGCCAAAGCATCCATGCCGCGTACACTGCCACCAAAGGCGGGATGAACGTATTGACCAAATCCATGGCGCTGGATTACGCCGCCGATGGCATCCGGGTGAACGCAGTCTGCCCGGCCGGTGTCTGGACTCCAATGCTGCGGCAGTGGGCTGCGGAGCAACCGGACACCACAGCCATCGAGACATATCTCGACGATATCCACCCGCTCGGCTACTGCCCAGAGGGCGATGTCATTGCCGATGCCTGCGTGTTTCTGCTTTCCAACAAAGCCCGTTTTATCACCGGCCATATCATGCATGTGAGTGGCGGTGCGGAAATCGGCTATCGCCGCTGATTCTCATGACCATTACCGCAGTCAAGATTCACGACCTTCGTTTTCCCTTGGGTCCGAGCGCCGGCAGCGACGCCATCCACCGCGACCCGGTGTATTCCTACGCGGTGACCGAGCTGATCACCTCCGACGGACTCTCGGGCAACGGTTTTGCTTTCACTTTGGGAGAAGGCAACGACTTGGTTTGCCAGGCCGCGGAATTCCTCGCTTCCAGTCTTATCGGAAAACCCATCGATGAAATCATGGCCGACTTCGGACAATGGCAATGCCACGCGTCGAATGAGCAGCAATTCCGCTGGCTCGGCCCCCACAAGGGCGTTGTGCATCTTGCTTTGGCGTCTGTCACCAATGCTTGCTGGGATCTCTGGGCGCGCCGCAAAGGCCTGCCCCTCTGGAAACTTCTGTTGGAGCTTTCTTCCGACGACCTGCTGGCGACATTGGATTTTTCCTATGTCGATGACGTATTGACCCGACAGCCGGCCACAGAACTTCTGGCAATGGAATATCCATCGCGCAGCCAGCGCATGGGAATCACCCAATCGGGCTATCCGGGCTACGACACCTCGATCGGTTGGTTCAACTACACCGACGAGCAAGTCGCAGCCAATGTGGCGAAATCCGCCGACGCGGGCTTTACCGCCATGAAGCTCAAAGTCGGATCCCCCGACTTGGAGCGCGACATCCGCCGAACCCGACTGGTTCGCAACGCGGCCGGTCCGTCTGCCCGCATCATGGTGGATGCCAACCAGCAATGGACGATTGCCCAGACATTGGAGTTCGCGCGTGCAACCGAAGATCTCGACTTGTTTTGGATCGAGGAGCCCACCCACCCCGATGACGTTCTTGGTCACCAAGCCATTGCCAAGGAGATTGCCCCCGTGAAAGTCGCGGCCGGCGAGCATGTACCCAACCGCGTGGTTTTTAAAAACTATCTTCAAGCGAACGCCATGGCTATCTGCCAAGTAGACGCCGTGCGGGTGGCCGGGGTCAGCGAATTTCTCGTTGTGAGCCTTCTGGCCCGAAAGTTTGGCGTTCCTGTCATTCCACACGTTGGTGATATGGGCCAACTTCACCAGCACCTTGTAATCTTCAACCATATCGCCCTGAATCACGAGGCGATCTTCTTGGAACACATCCCACACCTCAAAGACCGATTCCACGAGCCGGCAATGGTCTCCAGAGGGTTTTACCAGACTCCGAATTTGCCCGGCTCGTCTTGCACCTTGATTGCTGCAACTAAGAAATAAGTTGGCTCTTAGAAGCCCGCGATCTCAGCTGTAGCAATCTTTCAATGAGAGGAAACGGGGCTAAACAAGGCGAGTACAACGCCAAGCCGATCATTTTTACTACTTTGATTCATTTGCATCCCCGCCCTTGATGAGTCCGATGGCCGCCTCCGCGAGCCTCTGGCCAAAAATGCGGTAGCCTTCCGCAGTGAAGTGAAGATCGTTGACCATCTTCTCGCCCTTCCTACCCACGCCGTCGTTGAGGTCATCGGTCTCAACCAATGCACTGCGCGGTGTTTCCTCGACAAATTTTGTTTGGATTTCACGGATCATGGTCCAATGAGGACACTTCACGTTGGTCAGGTCGTGGTCGCTGAGCCGACCGATGACAATGTTGATGTCCTGTCGTCCCATATCGACCGAAAGTTGGGCGATCAGGCCTCGCAAACTTTCGCCATAGACCTCCCCATGGCCCTCGCGGGCATCTCGCTCGCCCTGCATCCAGAGGAAAGTAAACGTTTCGAGCTTGGTGTCACCGGCAGCCTCACGAATTTTGTCGAGCAAGACGTCGTAGAGATCACCATTACCAGCCGGGCGCTCTCCTTTCTTGGGCTGCCAGTTTTTGTACCAGCGACGGATGGGTTGTCCGCCTTGCGCATTTCGAACGACGATGACGTTTCCGGCACCAAATTCCTTTTCCAAAGTCGGCGTGAACGACTCATCCGGACGTACACCGGCCATGTTTGATTGTCCGGAAAGGATAAACAGGTGTTTGCCGGTCTCTGCTGCGGAGGTCCAGGGGAGCGCAAGGAAGCTGATGGCATTGATTAGGCAGGCAATTTTATTCATTTTCGGGCATTTTTTTCGTGGCTGGCTTTCAGTTCAGCAAAAGCTGGAAAATATAAAGTGCTGTTCCCTTGCTTTTGGGGTTGTGCTCCTTGGCCAGACGCACTCGGACGACGTGGCGGCCGGGCTGAAGACTTTCCGCAAGGATTACAGCCCATGGAAGATAAAGCTCCCGGCTCCACTTGGTGAAGGTGTCTATTTGTGTGAAAGGACTTCCGTCACACGAGACTTCCAGCATTCCGCTGTCAGGCCCAGAGCCGATGAGCAAACCGGCCGCCGTGCCGTTGAATGCAAATTCGAATTCCGCACCGGGCTGCGTTGCGACAAGAGCTGGCACATCGACAAAACCCGGTCGCGTTTTGGCGCGAATCTCGGGGGTCCATTGACGCACAAAACGAAATCCCTCGATGAGCCTTGCATCCTCCAAGTTGCCGAATCTGCCGCGATCGTAGCTTGCGGCATCCAAGTGAGATGCGGGCATTGTGTGCGGCGCGGGGTTGACAACCGGACCGCTCCAAGCGGATTCCAGCATGTGCTGGATACTTCGGGCGTAAAGCTCGTGTCCGAAAGGTGACGGGTGCAGGTCGCGGAAGTCATCTTCCCACGTGAATTCGCCGGCCTTGATCCGATCAGTGACTTCCTTGGAAAGGTTCAGTGAAGGATTGCCGTAGAACTGCGCCACCCTCTCGTGCATGGCAATGGATACGGGAACGCGCCCCTCGCTGTAGTCCGCCATGTGCTCGGGCATGACGAAGTGCATCTGGACGATATCCGTGGAGGGATTCACCGAGCGGGCGTGGCGAACCACACCCTCCATGCCACGAAGTATGCGCTCCGGGTATTCCGAGGTGTTGCTGGTGTCGTTGACGGCGGCTTCCACGAAAAGCAAATCGACCGGACCTTTCGAGAGAACATCACGCTCCAAGCGAAAAGCGTGGGGAACAGACCCGAGCGAGCCGATGCCCGCACTGATGAATTCAAACTTGGTATCCGGAAATTTCTTTCGCAGATAGTCCATGACGAGATCCCGCCAACCCGAGCTTTGCGTGATCGAACCGCCTAAAAAAGCGACACGCCCGAATTTCTCCCGCTCGAATTTGGCGCGGGAGTTGGCCAACCCATTGCGCAACTCAAAGTAACCGTCCTGGCTTGGCAACGGAGGCTGGAGATTTTCGGCGCAAACTATCCGAGCGAGACAAGCAAGATGACTCATGGTGATGAGGAGGAGTTTCATTTTTTACTCGAGCGAAAGCAGCTCCCCCTCCAGCAATATCGCGCCGAGATATGCCTCATTGCGCTGATACTTGCCGGGATCATCCGCGAAATCGGATGCCGCGGACTTGTCCGGTGGATTCTCATCGAGGGTCAATTTGACCGAGTGAATTCCTTCCTCCATGCGGGGCAGCAAGAAATACTGGTGACGCAGCCCGCTGCTGTATTTCTGGAAGCGGCTGACGTTAAAAGGATCGCCTCCGTCGACCGAGACCTTCACTTGGCCGGCAAAGGGACCACCGACATCGAAGAACCCGAGCACACTCCCTCTAAACCGGACTGTGAGGGAAGAGCCGGGCGTTTTTGTTCCTAGCAAGCGCGGGAAGTGCAGCTTGATTCTTTCGAGGTTGCGCCCCTGCTCGGGAAAGTCTGCACTGTAGCCTTCGGCATCGGGATCCATCTCATACCACTGCCAGTCCCCTTCGGTCTTCATTTTGACATCCTTCAGGTCGACAAGTTTGGCGTTCTCCCAATTTTCCGGATCGACCGGCACCGGAAGCTCTTTCGGCTCGGGAGGCGCCGCAGCAGCCTCCATCTTCAGCAAAGCTCGGACAACCGCTCCGGCATTGAGCTGGGCACCGTCGTTGTTTGGGTGCACGCCATCGGAGGAAAAGACGACTTTTCCAGCCACCGGCTGGGCGGACTTGAACGCCAACCGCTCCTGCTTGAGCAGCACGGCAATCTGGCAACCGAGGTTAATGGTCGGAATCTGGTAGCGGTCGGCCAGCTTTTCCTTTGTCACAACATGGGAAGAAAGCACGGGAGGCTCGGCAAGGAGCCCCTGCAGATGCCAGTCCGCAACCGTGTAAACAAAGCAGATATCAGTGGTCGGATTCGCCTTGAGGGTCTTGCGGATGATTCCCTCAACCCCTTTGAGGTAGCCATCTTTGTGGCCGCCATCACCACCGTTGACCACAAACTCCACAAAAAGCAGGTCGGGCCTGTAGGCGAGCACATCTTTCTCCAACCGCGCCACGCCAAGGTCGGCCCCGGTGCCGCTGAGGCCGGCATTGATCTCCTTGATCACCGCCTTGGGATAACGGCGGCGCAGCCAGTCGGTGGTTCGCGAACGCCAGCCACCCTCGGCCTGGGTGATGCTGCCGCCGAGATAAGCGACTGCAACCGGTTCGCCGGCGTGCAGTTTGGCCATCGTGTTGTTGATGCCACCGCGAACTTTGCATTCGTGCGGATGCGCGAAATCGAGTTGGTAATCATTGTCCCTGAGCGATCGCTCTTGTTTCTCGTCATCAGGCAAGACGGTAAAATCCATACCGGCTTTGGACTGCGGCTCGGCTCCTCGTTCGCCCGCGGAAGGCACTGGCGATGACGCCACCGCATCGGCCATCGTCACTGACGCACAGAGGGTCAGCGTAGCGAGCAAGCCTCTGCGTAACTTACGATCAAAAACGGTCGGACTTTTAATTCTCGGCAGGATTGACGGCATTCTCAGGATTGATTTTGGGCGGAAGTTGTCCGCGAAACTTCTCCAGTTTCTCACGCATGCGATCCGCAATCTCGGGGTGTTTGGACGTCAGATCCGTGGCTTCGCCAACGTCTTCCGCCAAATTGGTCAGCCACTGTTGTTTGCGGTAAGTTCGCAACTTCCAGTCCCCTTCACGGATGGCAGCATGATCATTGAGCACCCAGTAAAGGGTGCGCGGCGCGCCCCCATTCTTTTTCTCGCCGATCTGGGGCAGAAGATTCACCCCATCGAGGACAGTTCCTTTGGGAGCCTCGGCTCCGGCCGCAGCACAGAGCGTCGGATAAAGATCCAACGTGCTCACGGGCTGCCGGTAAAACCGGCCGGTCGGCCACCGGGCCGGCCATGTCATTGTCAAAGGAACCCGAATACCGCCCTCCAGCAACGTGGATTTACGGCCGCTCAGCGGACCGGTGCTGCCGAGCATTTCCTTGGGCCACTCATCCGGCCACCCAGCGTTGAATGCAAAGGTCGGGCCGTTGTCGCTGGTGAAAACAACAAGCGTGTTCTCCTTGATACCGTTTCTTTCCAATGCCGCCAGCACGCGACCGACATTCTCGTCAAGTGCGAGAACCATCGCTCCGTAAAAACGCAAAGCCTCGCTGGGCAGATGCTCTACGTCCTTTTGGTGTGTCTTCTTGGCCTCCAGCGGACTGTGGGGCGCATTGAAGGCCAGATAGAGGAAAAAGGGTTTGTCCGCATGGCGTTCGATAAACTCCGCAGCCTGCCGCCCCAGACGGTCGGTCAAATATTCATCGCCGGCTTTCTTTGGTCCCCAAGCCGGTGCTTGTTTGCTGTTGGAAACAGCCTTTAGCTCATCCACCCCGACATAACGCCCTGTCTCATCGGGCCAATAGTCAGCTCCGAAATGCATGACGGACATGGACTCGTCGAAAGTTGTTTTGGGATAGCCGGGCAGATTGTATTTGCCGACAATTCCCGTGACATAGCCAGCCGAACCCAAAGTCTGGTTGAGCAACTTTTGTGAAGGCGGGATACGCTTGTCTCCTCCGGCAATCTCCGACCAACAGTCGCGATTATCATGCACACCAAGTCGTTGCTGGTACATTCCGGTGAGCAGTCCGTAGCGACTCGGACCGCACATGGGGGCCGTCACGTAAGCATCGGTAAAAGCAATCCCCTCGGCCGCAAGGCGATCGATGTTAGGCGTGGGTACCAGCGGCTTGGCTCCATCGTAGTAGCCGACGTCCCCATAACCCAAGTCATCGGCAATGATGAGAACGATGTTGGGTGTGCCCGCTTCCGAGGAGGTTGACGATGGCTGGTCGGACCGCGCCGGCAACAGTGACAGCGAAAATGCGATACCAAGCAGAAAGACCGGGCGCTTTATGGTTTTCATGTTCATAAAAAGAAACTCAGGTCGCTTATTTGACCGCATCGGGTAACCGTGATGTCACCATCTTGGCCGTAGCCACCCTCGGATTTCCCGCGCGAAGGTCGGCGGGATCGAAGATCACCTGCAGCTCGTTCGTTGGCTGGAGCAACGCTGGGTCCAAGGAAATTTCGACGGGGCGGTGGAAGTCCTTGATACCTTGCGAAAAAGTCACGTCGACACCCGGCAACTGCTGGCCGTTCAGCTTGACGACCGGGTTCTTGGTGAACCCTCCGTCGCGCGCCAGAGAGAGCCAAAGTTTCGCGTGAACCAACTTCCCATCCCGCGACGGTAGTTCGACCGTCATGGTGCAAGCACCATCCGCATCGGGTTCCAGCAGGGTCTCGATAGCGTAATCGATTGATTCATTCACAGTCCGCTGCACCGGTGCCGCCGAAAGCCGCAAGCGCACCAGCGCAGTTTCTTCACCCGCCAATTCGATGGGTCCAAGGGGGTTGATATCACGATAACTGGCGTCAATGCGCAAGGCGCCCTCCAAATCCGGCGAGGCATGATCCGTCGGCACCGGTCCCTCCCAGAGCAAACGCTTGATCTCGGCTTGTCTGATCGTGATTTCGTTCCCTTTCGTATCTTTGCCAGTCGCGATGTCGAGTTTTACGGCTTGGTTCCCCCCGGGATACCCGTTCCCGTTGTGGAGAAGGATGTACAGCGTGCTTCCATCCAAGAAAGCGCGGGAACTGATATCGCGGGCGCCGTCATCCCCCCGATCGGTCCACTGCGCTCGTACCCTCACCCCTTCCAGATCCCGGAAGAACTGGTAAAACTCGCGGAATCTTGTGGGTTGCACGCCGGTGTCCTCCGGGGCCGAGGGCCGGTTGTAAACCGCTTGCCCGCGCTTGGCCCCGTAATCGCGGCACGATTCCCCAGTGATGAAAGGAACCGCCAGTTCGACTTCAGGACGTTCCATAAACGTCATCCAAAGCCGTGTCACCGTGGTCATGTAGAGCCATGGCTTGAAGTCGTTCTGCCAAGGTCCCAGCTGCGGCTCGATGCCCTGGCGGCCGAACTCCGAGATAATCATCGGTTTTGGATCTTCGTTCCAAACTCTCCGATGATGCGCAGCGAACAGATCGAGCAGTCCATCGGCCCGGCCGTAGTCCCAGACCGTGCCGACACCAGTGCGCTGGGTGGCATGCAAACTGGGGTTGTCTTGCTTCTTGTAAAGCGGATCGCCCATGAGCCGCTCGTCCGTGTAAGCCCAGTAACCCTTGCTGTAGAGATGCAGATCGTAGGCACCGACATCTTGGCCGGCCTTCTCGATAAAGGGACGCTCAAAAGAGTCCCATCGCTTCCAATCGCCCAGCGGGTAAGGCCAGGCACTGCACGGCCCTGCCACTTTGATCTCCGGATGCGCGGCCGCCATGGCTTTGGCCATGACACTGCTGTATTCGGCAAATTCCTCACCACCCCAGTCAGCTCCGGGCTCATTGAGCGTGGTAAACCATGTCGGAATGGAAGCTCCCGCCGATTTCAATTCGCCGAAAAAATTTACCACCAGCGCGGAAAACTCGGCATATCTGTCCTGAGCCAGAATCCCTCTCTTTCCATCGCGGCGCATGGCTTCCGGAAATGCCGCGTTCAACGCCAACGCATGCTTGAGGCCGGGAAACCGGGCAGCGGCTTGTTGATAGACAGCGGACCACTTTGAGGTTTCGTGTTTCACCAAGCTCTGGAAATCGTTGCCTGAAAAATCCGACCGTTCCGGGCGCTCTTGATTACCTCCCGATCTCCCGCTCTGCCCTCCCACCGGATCGTCGTAAGTGTGGCGCTTGTCATATGACAGGTATAAACCCGTGCCCCGTCCCGGCCTTGCGCCGATGGAAGCAAGGTCGCGATCACGCTCCTCGCTGAACAACCCGGGCATGTGATAGCTGCGGAAGTAGCGGTCACGATCCAGCTCCCCGATATTAAAAGGCCCCAGGTTGATCTCCCGCCGCACCCCCGGCTCGACCAAAAGTTTGTGCACCGTATTGTCTGCCGCCGCCCGGCCCGATGTCGCCGTCCACGGACAACACGTCAAAAAAAGTAAAACAACGGCTTGGGAGAACGAGACACCGAACTTCATTTCAACGGAACCCGCAGATTGAAAGACTTCGCGTTGTTGCCCTCGTAGGCCGAAAGTTGCAAAGCTACCGGGCGCCCCTCGTCGAAAATCATCCTCGGCATCTCCAGCCTCTCATAGTGGCAGCGCCGACCATCTTCCCAGTCCAGATAGAACGGAGTGACCAGGGGATCCGCGGCGAGGTGCCACGCAAGGCCGTCGTTCGACTCCAACATTAGGAGCGCGGGAACAATCGACGTCAGACCTTCGCCGTGATCTTTGACAATAGCGTAGTATTTGCCATCCATCGTCCACATGCAGTAGTCGTCGAGCGGAAAATCGGTCTTTGTTCCGGTGAGCAACGATTCGGCCAGCTTTGCAAAGGGGCCTTGGGGATTATCGGAGACAAAAGTGTGATGCTCCACCCGTCCACCACGCGGCGGCACGCCCCGCCGAGCGGTTTTTACGACCACTTGCCAGCGCCCGTCGAGGCGCCGGAAAATGAACGGAGTCGTGGTCATGAGATAATCCGCCTCCGGCTCGAAGAGCGGAGTCGGTCGCACCGTCCATTCGCCCAGCGGATCCCTTGTGTGCGCCAACCAAACCCTTTGGTTGTTGCGATGCACCCACCATTTCTCGTTCGACATGGAAATCTCGTCCAACCCGGGAGGGTGACTTTCCGACCATGGCCCGTTGTTTCCCATGAAGAGCAGCCAATAATCAGCGCCATCGCGGACCATCATCGGGTTGTGCTGGACCGGAGGTGCGCCCTCGCCTCCAATGAAAAGCATTTTGACCGGCCGGTATGGACCGAAGCATGTCTCGGAAACAGCCAGTCCGATTCTCGAGTGTGTCGTCCACGCATCGAATCCGCAGGCCAATGGCCAGCAGGAATAAATGAGAAACCATCTTCCGTCCGGCAGCTTTTCAATCGTGCCACACCACACATAGTGGTCGGACAACGAAAACACACAGTTCTCAAACGGCACGCCAAGGCTTTGCTTAATGCTGGCACCGGACATTTTGGTAGGACTACTCATAAAATTTCCTCGGACTCCACTTCCCAGACGGCGGACGTAAGACGGCCACCATCCGGCAGGGCCACGCGGACCCCGCCCGACAAAGCCTCGGGGGGGATTTCGACATCGAGGCATCCGTGGTAATCAGTGACACTTACCGAAAAAGGATGAGCCACGCTCTGCGAAGGACGACCGCCCAAAGCGAGCGAAATGCCGTCTGGAAATCCGCCATCCCGCGCTAACCCGAGACGTAAACGCACGTTTGCACCGGCAGGAACGTCACGCGGAGGGGCAA
>JBILDG010000187.1:0-4293 GCA_044352715.1 Chthoniobacterales bacterium
CTGCCACCTGATCTTTTCGCTTATCTGATGGGCGATCCCGAGCTGCGTAAATTCGCTTCACGGCCCGAAATCGCGACTTTTTATCAATAGAAGCTCAGCCCGGCTCCTTTGCTGAGGGCGTGACTTTGAGAATGGTGGCATTTTTGTCATGCCCGCTTTCTTTTTTCTTCTCACCGCGTAAGATTTTCCCATGAGTTCGGGGGAAAAAGCGCCGAAGAAAATTCTGGAGTTGCGTCCGGCCGCATTAGAAGGGCGCTCGCGGGTTGCTCCCGGTTCGGGGGAGACTTATTCGCGTGTTCTCCAAATGCCTGAGCGTGCCATGCCCAAAGAGGCGCCCTCGACACCCAAGCCGCTCTCTCCAAATGTGACAAATACCCAGTCGGTCTCCGCCAATCCGGAACAATCGAAGCTGGAAACCTCGACGTCGCCAGCGGGTGGTGGCGGAGACAAGCAGCTTCCAACTACTGAGCGTCGCCGAGGCGGTTCGCGTTCCCGTAAACCGGTCGGGCTTTACATTCTCGTTGCGCTCATGGGGGCCATCATTGCGGTCTGTCTTTTTGCCATTTACCACTTGATGGGTTCACCCGAAGTCGCTTCGTCGACCGAGCCGTCACCATCCGAGATTTCCGCGCCGGAAACCGAACCCGTGGTTGTCACGCCCGAACAGCAGCAGATGATTGATGTGGCCATGATCAAACTCCGGGGCGGCGATGCGGAGGCCGCCCTCGAAAGATTCAAAATCCTCAAAAATGACAACCCGCAGATCCCATCGCTCGACTATCTGACCGCGTTGGCTGCCCTACAGGCGGGCGATATTCCGCTGGCCGTTTCCTCGGTGGAAGCCTCTGTTGCCAAAGGCGAACGCGTTTCCGATGCGTTGGCTTTGAGTGCCGCTCTCGAAGGGATGAAGTCGGCCGGTGGTGGCTGGCAGGCCATGGGCGATCTGCGTGCACGGGCCGAGTATTATCTTCAACAGGCCATCGAAGCGGACGCGGCCAATCCTTCGCCCTATATTGAATTGGCCATGCGACTGCGCGGTCGCGGTGAGAACGACGAAGCGCGGCGGATGCTTGAAGCTGCCAGAGTCAGGATCAACCCGGTGGATTCTTTTGCCATTCTGGATACGACACTGATGCTGATTCAGCTTCAGGAGTTGCCCGACGATCAACTGCCCAGCGATCTGGATCCCGACAAAGACACCAGCTCGCTCATGGGGTCTGCTTATGTCTCCCTGCGGCGGGGAGACTTCACTGCGGCTGCCGGATTTTTGGAAACCGCCAAAAAACGACTGCCGGCAGATTTGTATTACTACCTGCTCGGTGATCCCGAACTGCGCAAATATGCGAGCCAGCCGCAGCTCACGCCGCTTTTTCAATAGCTGGCCACGGTAGAAAAACTAAAAAGCCAGCAACCGATAAGGGCAAGGGCGGAAGGTTGAGTTGGAGTTTGAGTGGGAAGGAAAAGGGGAACCACAGAAACCAAGACAGGCCACCGATGGAAGAAGATGTAAGAAGATAAGTTTCCCGCTGGTGACCCAGCGAGAAACAATTTCTCCGGAAAATCCCCGTCGTTTATCTTCCCCCATCGGTGGCTAAAAATTCTGCGTCCTCCGCAGTGGTGTTTATCTCCACGATTGTTACCGAATTGTCACAGACTGCCGCTGGCATGTGAAGTGTCCTTCTCTACCTTACGGCACCGGATATCGCACTTGCCGATGATCCAGTGAAATATGGCTCCCTTTTCACACCACAAGTCCCGTCATCGCGGCATCATCAGACGCATAGCCACATGGCATTCTGTGCATGGTCTCATGGCGATTTTGCTGTTCACGGCATTGCCGGGGCCGGTTTATGCGGGGCGCAACGTCTTTGGCGTGGGGGCGGCTTCCTCCGGCAACAACGATGCGATCCGTGCCCAGGCCTATGCGGACAGCCAAGCTCAAGCGCTTCGCATTCAAGCGGCGGCCCGTGAGCGACTGGCTCGTTCGACCGATGCTCTCAAAGGAATGCAGGCGGCCCAGGCCGCTGCCCGCGCCTCGGCGGCGGCGCTCAACAATGTGGCGAATGGACTTCGCCCCGGTGGGCTCGAGGTTCTGACGGGAGATAATGCCCGTTGGGATGGGGCCGATGCTCCCGTGGCGTCGGGCAATGACGTCAATATCAAGCAGAACACTCCGCAGTCTGTTCTCCACTGGAGGACGTTCAACGTCGGCCGCGATACCACAGTCAACTTCGACCAATCCAAGGGCGGAGCCGATGCCGGCAAGTGGATCGCCTTCAATAAAGTCTTCGATCCTTCGACCGCACCTTCGCGAATCCGTGGCCGCATCAATGCGCAGGGGCAGGTTTATGTGATCAACCCCAACGGCATCATCTTCGGTGGCTCTGCGCAGGTGAACACGCGAACCTTCGTGGCCTCCACTCTGCCGATCAACGACAACTTGGTCCGCGACGGCCTGCTCAACAATAAGGACGCCCAGTTTATTTTTTCCGGCGTGAGAGTTCCCGGCGGTAGCGATGGCACGCCGGCGTTTGAGCCACCTGCGCTGCCTGCGGGACAAAAATACGGTGATATCGTGGTTGAGCGCGGGGCCCGCCTCCAAGCCACAGCGGGGCAGGACGGCAATGGCGGCCGCGTTATGCTCGTCGGCGCCAATGTCGTCAACGAAGGCACGATCGATACACCGGCCGGTCAATCCATTCTCGCCGCCGGGCTCCAAGTCGGTGTGCGGGCGCATCCGGAGAATGATCCCAGCCTGCGCGGCCTCGACGTCTGGATTGGCCAAGTCGGCGATTACGCTGGACGCGTCGAAAACAGTGGTCTCGTCCAGTCCTCCACCGGCAGCATTGTCATGGCCGGCAAGGAAGTTAAACAACGTGGCGTCCTCGCCAGCACGACCTCGGTCAACCTCAATGGACGGATCGACCTTCTGGCCAGCTATGGGGCGGTAAGTTATCCCCAGTTTGACAACCTAGGGGCCAAGACCGATGTCCCTTTCCTTTCCCAGTTTACCGGCACGGTTGAAATGGCCCCGGGAAGCCTCATTTCGATTTTGCCCGACGCAAACGGCAAAAGACTTCCTAGTACGCGCCTCTCGGAAAATTCGCAAGTCAACATCGACGGTAAAGCCGTTTACTTCGGGCGGGGCTCCATTCTCAACGCCCCTTCGGGCAATGTCACGGTGCGAGCTGGCCAATGGTCTTTTGTCGATGGACAGCAGGACGAGGGACAGCATTTTGTTACGGGGGGCCAGAAATTTTTCTATGATCGAGGTCAAGTGTACCTCGATGACGACGCGCTTATCGACGTGAGCGGTTCAGTGGACGGTTTGGTTCCCTTGGCTCAGCACCTTCTGACTGTTGCCATGCGCAGCTCTGAGCTGGCCGACTCCCCGCTGCAGCGGAACTCGGCTCTTCGCGGTGTTCCCTTGGTTGTTGATCTACGTCAGACCGGCGTTGATGGAGGACGCTCTTGGGTTGGCACTCCGCTCGGGGATCTGACCGGTTATCTTGCCATCATCGAGCGGGATATTGCCCAGCTCACCGCCCGCGGTGGCACGGTGTCACTTTCGGCCGGTGATTCTATCGTCATGCGCAGCGGGGCGACGCTCGACGTGTCGGGCGGCTTGCTTACGCACGGCGCGGGCTTCGTGCAGACCTCCATGCTTTCGCTCGGTGGGCGTCCAACTCCCATCAGCTCTGCTTATGCCGACATCAATTACGATGGCGTTTATACCGGCACCGGAACCGTCACTTCCAAGTGGCGCGGCTCGCAGACTTACTCCGCGGGCATTTTTAACCCGGCGAAGGGCTATAACCAAAATTCTTACTTTGAAGGAGCTCCTGCGGGCACCGTTTCTTTAACGGCCCCGTCTTTGGCTCTCGCCGGTAATTTGGTCGGCAAAAATTATGTCGGACCCAACCAGCGCGAGACACCGCCGGCCCTCGGATCGTTGCGCTTGGCTTTTCTCGGCGAGAAGAATGCGGGCTCCGTCACGGCGCCGGTCTTTGTTGATGCATCCCCATTTGCACCGGAGTTTCGTATGGTGGCCGGCCGCACTTCGACGATGGCCTTGCCGGAGTTTGAATTGTTCAACGGCGAGCCTGTGGCGCTCCCGGCTGGTCTGCGTGGCACGTTCACATTGGGAACTTCGATTTTTGAAGAAGAGGAGGGCGGTTTTGGCAACCTGCGCGTGGACAATGCGGACGGCGACTTTATCGTGTCCGCCGGCACTGCGGTCGGCTTGCGCCCCGGTGGCAGCATCGAAGTCGCGGCGAACAATGTCCGCATGGA
>JBILDG010000188.1:0-4290 GCA_044352715.1 Chthoniobacterales bacterium
GTTGGTCGTCAGTGCGGTTTTTTGGCTCGTCGAAAAAGACCCGGTCTATCGTGCCTCGGAAATTGCCGGGGTCGGCCGCTACAGCCGATACGACGACACCATCAGCTCCGTGGCCACACGTCTTGGCGTTGACCCCTTGCTGGTCAAAGCCGTCATCTGGCAGGAGAGCCGTTTTCACCCGCACAAACTCGGCGGTCACGGTGAACGCGGGCTCATGCAGGTGACCGAGCCGGCCGCGCAGGATTGGATGAAAGCCAACGGTGTCGAAACCTTTGTTCCCGAAGACCTGCTCGACCCGAAAACCAACATCGAGGTGGGCACATGGTATCTCGCGCAGGCGCTCAAGCATTGGTCGCCGCAGGAAGATCCGCTCCCGTTTGCCTTGGGCGAATACAATGCGGGCCGCAGCCGGGTCAAACGCTGGTCGGGCGGCGCCCGAATGACCGCGGATGAATTGAACACCGCGATGGATATCGCCAGCACGCGCGCTTACGTCGCCGCTGTGCGGCTGCGCTACGATTACTACAAGTCGCGCGGCGACTCGCTCTCCACGCCCTGAACTTCCGCCACCGCCACTGCTTCCGGCGTCACGTCGGGAGCAAGTGCCGCAGCTTCGGTCACGGTAGGCGTCTGTTCCTCCGCTTTTTTCGGGGGATTTTTCGGAGGAGGAACGGATTCCAAACGGCTGTCGCCGTATTCGATGACATATCCCTCGTGCGTCAGCCAGAGGAGATCCTGCACGACAGCCTCGCGCGCTATCTCCTCGGGCGACTTGGCGACAGGCCCGGCCGTTTCCGCGACCATGAGAGTCTCGGGAGTCTGCGAAGTCTCCGGGGTCACGGGCGAAGCGGTTGATTCCACTGGTTCGGCCGGCGGTGGGGTTTTCTTCGGCAAGGGCGCGAGCAGATCGAGCAACTGATGACGCCGGATATTTTTCTTCGCGCGGATCGTTTCGATGATTTTACGGATGGAATCGCTCACGGCCACCTCGGCCAGATCGAGGTGACGAGGACGCGAGGCGGAAACGAAAGTCGTGCGGTTGGCGCTTTTGTGAAACCGGAGTCCGGCGGCGGAAAGGGCTCGGCTCAGACCTTGGGCCAAGCGTAAAGGGAAGCGGAATTCCTCGTCGCGCGCATAATTGAGCAGCGGCGCCAAGGCCGGGTCCACTTTGGCCGTGCGCGGGTCGCCGGGCACACTGCAGGTGCCGACAAATTCCACCAGCGCTGACGCTTGATGCGCGATAAAATGCTTTTCCACCGCCGCGATACCGTCCAACCGCTCGGGATTCTCGCCATCTTTCGGATAATACTCGACGGCTTTGGAAGCAGCCGCGCGCCACTTCGCGATGACCTCGGGATCGCGTTCCATTTTCAGACGGGAGCGGAATTGCTCGAAGTCCATGCGGCCGAACTTTTCACGGTGGAGTTCGCGCAAGCGGCGTTCGTAATCGTGAAGGTTCGGCGGTCCGAGCAACGTGCCGGACATGCCGCAGACCGCGATGACACTGAAGTTGCCCTTGGGCGGCTCCACTTCGACATTTTCGACGCGGTAAAAATTCTCAAGGTCTTGGCGGAGGATATGACGCACCGCGTTTTCCATCGTCATCCACACGCTGCGGTCGGCCGTAACCACATAAAACGGCCCCTCGGGCTGCTTGGGTGCCGAGGTCAGATCCAAATTGTAGGAGGCCGGGTTGCGCAAGAGGATGCGCGCGATGTCGAAAAGGCTGAATGTTTTGCCGGTCTGGCGCACTTGCTTGACGACCGTCTCCACCGCCGGCTCCGTCGCAGTGAAGGCGATCCGCAACCACGGGAAGGGGTTCGGAGGCGGCGCGGGCTTCTCTTCCCGGCGCGGACCGTGAAATTCGGGACGGGGCTTGCCCCCGCGCAAAGGTCCGCGCTCACGGCCGGCCACTTTGCCGCGCATGGGCCCGTTCGGCCGCTGACGTCGGTCGTCGCGGCGCGGGGGACGCGGCTCGGTCCACCCTTTGTGGGGCGCGGGTTCGCCGGCAGCGGGAGCCGACGGCGACTTCGCTTTGGCCCAAGCCGGACCGAAATCGAAGGCGCTGAGATCCAGCGACGGAGCTTCTTCTGACATGATGCGCGGGGGTGGTGTGCTGGCAGCCGGGCGGGGAAACCTTACTCCGTGATGATATCCTTGTAAGTCATCCCCGCTGGGATCATGGGGAGCACGTGCTCCGTGTAAGGTGTCATGACGTCGAGCACATAAACGCCCTTCGCATCGATGAGACGTTGCAGAGCGGGCAGGAGATCCTTTTTGTGGATGACGCGTTCGCACGGAACGCCGAAACCTTGGCACAATGCAACGTAATCGGGATAAATCCGCGACGTGTCCTCCGGATCACCGAGGAAAGTGTGCCCGCGGTTGCTCTCGTAAAAACGGTCTTCCCATTGCACCACCATGCCGAGGTGCTGGTTGTTCAGAATGATGGCCTTGGCGGCGATCTTTTCGATGTGCGCGGTGGCCAGCTCCTGCACGTTCATGAGGAAGGAGCCGTCGCCGTCGATATCGATCACTTCGACGTCGGGACGGCCGACTTTGGCGCCCATCGCCGCGGGATAGCCGAAGCCCATCGCACCGAGACCGGCCGAAGTGATGAAGGTGCGCGGTTTGTCGAAATCGTAAAACTGCCCGGCCCACATCTGGTGCTGTCCCACGCCGGTGGTGAGGATCGCCTTGCCTTTGGTCAGCTTGTAAAGCTGCTCGATGACGTATTGCGGCTGGATGGCGTCCTCGGTGTCATTGTAGCGCAGCGGATACGCTTTTTTCCACGCCTGAATTTTGTCATACCACGGCTTGAGGCGGTCGAATTTTTCCCCCTTCACACGCTCGAACCCTTCCTTGGCGAGGAGTTCGTTGGCGCGCTTGAGCGCGTATTTCACGTCGCTGAGAATCGGCAGGGCGACGACTTTGTTTTTGTTCAGCTCCGAATCGTCGATGTCGATGTGGACAATCGTGCCGTGCTCGGCGAATTTTTCGACCTTGCCGGTCACGCGGTCATCGAAGCGCACGCCGATGGCGAGAAGCAGGTCGGCCTCGTTCACCGCGTTGTTGGCGTAGACCGTGCCGTGCATGCCGAGCCATTTGAGCGAAAGCGGATGGGTCTCGGGGAAAGAACCTATGCCCATGAGCGTCGTGGCCACGGGAATCTGGGTGCGCTCGACAAACTCGAAGAGGTCGGGTGCGGCGTCGGACGTGATGATCCCGCCGCCGCAATAAATCATCGGATCGCTCGACTGCTTGATCAGCCGGATCATTTCCAGCAACTGCTCGTCGGTCGCGCGTTGGTCGGTGCTGTATCCGCGCAACGTGATCGTCTCGGGGAAAACCGGCTCGATTTTCTGGTTCTGGATGTTTTTCGGAATGTCGATGAGCACCGGGCCGGGGCGTCCGCTGGTGGCGATATGGAAAGCTTCCTTCACGATGCGCGGAATCTCATGGATGTCCCACACGAGGTAGCTGTGCTTCACGATCGGCAAGGTCATCCCGAAAAAGTCCGTCTCTTGGAAAGCGCCGCGTCCGATCATTTCCTGCGGCACCTGACCCGTCACCGCGATCACCGGCACGGAATCCATGAACGCATCGGCCAATCCGGTCACCAAATTGGTTGCGCCGGGGCCGGAAGTCGCCATGCAAAGACCGGCTTTGCCGGTGGCCCGGGCATAACCTTCGGCCGCGAAGACGCCGCCCTGTTCGTGGCGCGGCAGGATCGTGCGAATCTGTTTCGAACGGGTGAGCGCCTGGTGGATCGGCATGCTGGCCCCGCCCGGATACGCGAAAATGACATCCACGCCTTCCAGCTCGAGGCACTTCACAAGAAGTTCCGCGCCGTTCATCAGTTTGGCGTTCTGCTGGGCTGAAGCGGGTCCGCGGGCGGCGGCAGTGGCAATACTCATCCCGCGCTTATAGCGGACAACCCGCGCGGAAGCAACAACCACGGCGGGTTCTGCGCTTCGACAGAACTGACGCCGCATGATAGAAAAACTCCATGCCTGAACATCTTTGGTGGATTCTCGCCCTGCTGCTTGGTGGCCTTGCAGGCTTTGTGCTCGGCCACCGCCGCGCCGTCACCGCCGCCGCCGAAACCGCCGCTGCCCGCACGCGGGCCGATGAATACGAACGACAAGTCCGCTACCTTGATGACGAGCGGCGGAAACTCATCGAACAAGCCCATGCCTTCACGGCTGAGCTGGCCACCGAACGACAACGCACGGCCGGAATGGAAGAAACGCGCGCCGCCCTCAAATCGGAAATCGAAAATCTCGCTGC
>JBILDG010000189.1:0-4250 GCA_044352715.1 Chthoniobacterales bacterium
CGACTTCCTCCGCGGTGAAGCAACGGTCGCCCCATATTTTTTTGCGTCGCGCGGCAAAGTCCGGCATCGCCGGTTCGTTTTTTTTGCGTCGCACGGGTCTGCGGAGTTCGGCGACGGTTTCGCCGCGCTTGCGGATTTCGATTGTTTCGCCCTCGGCCAGCCAGACCTCGAGGCGGGAGAAGTTGTTGCGCAGCTCGCGGACGGTGGCGGTTTTCATGTGGACAAATTATGTCCACATTGGGCTTCAGTCAAGTTTAGGGCACGGTGAATTCAGCCTGGCCACGCAACGGGCTGTTGGATCCAAGCTATCATCTGTTTTTCGTCGAACTGGCCTTCGTGGATGTTGATCCAGCGCTCTGCGGGATCAACAGGTTGCCGCCGGAGAGGGGTGTGGCTGTGGTTTTTACCGTGGGGTGAGAATGCGCACGAGCAACTGCTGTAGAATGAGCGCGGGGTCGGATCCGGTGGTCATGATGGACGTGGTGGCTTCGGCGCAGGCGATGGTGGCGTCGGCAAGTTCGGCGGCTTTGAAGCGTTTGGCTTCCTGGGCGGAGATGTAGAAGCCGTAGGCGTTGAGCGTGCCGTCCTTTTTGCGCGGGATTATTTCTTGGGCCTCTGCCGGGAGTTGTTCGAGAGCGGTTTGGAATGACTGGTAACTTGGGGGGACGCGGAGTCCGTATTCTTCGATGAGCACGGCGGCGGCGGTCATGCGTTGGATGGTGGGAAAAATGGCGGCGTAGAGAAGTCCGATGGGTTCTTCGCCTTGGGCGAGGAGTTTTTGCAGGCAATGGCTGGCCGATTGGAGATTGCGGCGGGCCAGACAATTGCCGAGTTCGAAGATGATGCCGCGGCGGGTTTCGGGCACAAGCAGGGCGATGTCTTCTTCGAGGATCTCGCGACGTTCGTCGCCGAGGTAAGTGTCAATCTTGTCGAGTTCGTTGAGGACCTGGCGGGTGTCTGAGCCGACGTAGGCGGCAAAGCGCTCGAGGGCGTCAGGATGAAATTTTAATTTTCGTTCCATTGCGGCGGATGTCGCCACTTGGCGAGCTGCTTCGTCCTCATCGAAGCGCGGTCCGCCGGAGGCTTTGTCCAGCACGTCGGTGGACGCGAGTTTGGTGAGAGATTTGTAAGCGGTGCGCCGTTTGTCCGGACTGATCGCGCTGAAAAGGAAGCGCGTTCCTTCGGGGAGTCCGCCTTCGAGAATCTTAAGAAGTTCCTCCAACGCTTCGAGGACCGCTTTGCTGCCGCCGAGTTGCGTGTCAGAAAGAAAGTTCGCGCTCTTCAGCCAGACGAGTTTTTCCGCGGCGAGGAAGCCGGGCATGCTGAGCGAGAGGATGGTTTCGCGGATAATCGAGGCGGCGTGCTCGGCGTTGTCCGCATGGGCGTCGAGGGTTTCGACGGCGAATTCGCCGCCCTCGGCGGGAGAGAGTTCGGCGGCCAGTTCCTTGGCACGAGCTTTGACGGCCATTTCGTCATTGCCGGCGACGAGGTGAATGGCGGCGTCTTGGGCGGCTATTTTGGTTTTGGCGGCGGGCATGGGCAAGAAAGAGTTCAGTGTTCAGTTTTCAGTGGAAGTAGGATCGTTGGTTATTATCCGAGGAGAACGGCTAGCCATAAAACTCATTGTGCGTCCGATCCAAACCTACGTGATTTCATCGCCTGGGTGTGGTCCGATGGCGAGATATTGTGCGGAAACTCGGCCTGACGAGCGGCCTCACGTTCGGTTTTGGTCTAGAGCGCGTTCCAACAAAAAACGTGCTAAGTTGGTGACCTCGGCCTGCGTTGCAGCGGGAAGAGCCCCGCAGAGTTGTACGAGTTCAATCGTTGTCGTGCTCATTAAACAACTTTATCTGCTGTTGTGAAGGGGTCAACGCGGGTGGTGGGGGACATTATGGGTAGTGCGGGCCGGATCGTTGAAAGTTTGTGCTTCGTCATCGTGAACGAGGTTAATTAATGCCATTTTCATGTTGACCCGGCCGGAGGGGGGAGGGCTAAATTTCGCCTTAATGAAAGTGCAATCCTGTTCCTTTGCAATTGCGTTGGTGTTTGCCGCGTTTAACGCTGCTATTCAGTCCCCCGCGAAAGCCGACGATTTCGGTAGCGGAACAAATGCGTTCAGCATTGATTTTGTCCAGATCAGCAACACCAACAATGCCGCTAACACAAACGGATATGGTGCGGTTCCCTACGAATACCGCATGGGCGTTTATGAAATTTCGCAAGCCAACATCACCAAGGCCACAGCCAGTGGACTGGCCAACGTAACGGCCGGAGCGTGGACGGGCGATCAGCCGGCGGCCAATATCACCTGGTATGAGGCGGCAGCGTTTGTTAACTGGATGAACACCAGTAAGGGGCTCCAAGCGGCATACAATCTATCGTGGAGCGGCTCTGCTTGGAGTATGAGTTTATGGAGCAGCACCGACGCGTGGACCCTTGGGGGCACCAATCTTTTCCGACATAAAGAGGCCTATTATTTTCTCCCCAGCGAAAACGAATGGTATAAGGCCGCTTATTACAATCCAGCTGGAACAAACTACTCTCTTTATCCGACGGCGAGTAGCACGGCCCCGACCGCCGTGGCCAGCGGGACTGACGCAAACACCGCGGTTTACAACAGCGTGGCCAGTTCGCCTGCTGCTGTTACTAACGCTGGCGGATTGAGTTTTTATGGGACCATGGGTCAGGGGGGCAACGTCGCTGAATTTACGGAAAGTGCTTTTGATGGTAACAACAGCTCCCCGACTGAATTTCGTGCTTTTCGTGGTGGTCGTTACAATGCTATTGCGAGCGACATGGCAAATACGAGTCGCGGCCAAATCGGACCAAGCCAAGAAATTAACACCTTCGGTTTCCATGTCGCGAGCATTCCCGAACCCTCAACTTACGCATTGCTGCTGATGGCCGGAGCGGGAGCACTGTACGCGCTGAAGCGTCGCAAGAGCTCAAATAAAGACTAGCGATCTAAGTTGGTAAGAGCGGTTTAAGGAAACCTTTCAAGCCTAACGGCGGCGTTTTTTGGCACCGTAGGTGACGGGGCGGCGGGACGGGGAGATTTTTTCGAGGCCGGTGCCGGCTTTGAGCTCGGTGATTTGGTCGCGGAGCAGGGCGGCGCGCTCGAACTCCAAGGCGGCGGAGGCTTCATCCATTTCCTGGTTGAGCTCGGCAAGGAGTTCCGAGAGCGAAAGTCCTTCGGCAGACTCGGCTACCCGCGCGGTTTCGTCGGATTTGCCTTTGAGGATGACGTGGAGGCTTTCCTGCACGGCGCGTTGGACGCTACGCGGGGTGATGCCGTGCTTTTCGTTGTATTCCATCTGCCGGCGGCGCCGGTAATCGCTGATCTCGAAAAGAGCGCGGATGCTGCCGGTCATGGTGTCCGCGAAGAGGACGACTTCCCCGTCCACGTGGCGCGCGGCGCGTCCGGCGGTTTGAATGAGCGAGGTCTGGCTGCGGAGATAGCCTTCCTTGTCGGCATCGAGGATGCAGACGAGTCCGACTTCGGGCAGATCGAGGCCCTCGCGGAGGAGGTTGATGCCGACGAGGATGTCGAATTCCCCGGCGCGGAGGGCGCGAAGGATTTCCACGCGTTCGATGGTGTCGATTTCGCTGTGCAGGTAGCGGACCTTGAGACCGATATCGCGCAGGTAGTCGGCGAGGTCTTCGGCGGTGCGTTTGGTGAGGGTGGTGACGAGGACGCGTTGATTCTTCTCGATGCGCTGTCGGCAGAGTTCGATGGTCTCATCGATCTGGTCCTTGAGCGGACGCATGGTGATTTTGGGATCGAGCAGTCCGGTGGGGCGGATGATTTGTTCGGCGACGAGCGGGGCGTTCGGAGTGTGAACATCAAAGTGATCGCGGGCGCGCTGCAGGAGTGCGGCGCTTTCCTCGATGGTGAGTCGGTTGTCGGGGCGGGCGGCGGGCAGGAAGGTTTTGTTGCCGACGTGGCTGTTGCGCAGTTCGAAGTCGCCGGGGGTGGCGCTCATATAAAGAAGCTGGTTGGACATTTCCATGAACTCCGGGAAATTCAGCGGGCGGTTGTCGAGGGCGCTGGGGAGGCGGAAGCCGTAGTCGACGAGGACTTGTTTGCGCGAGCGGTCGCCGGCATACATGCCGCCGATTTGCGGAATGGACGCGTGCGATTCGTCGATGACGCAGAGGTAATCCTTCGGAAAAAAGTCGAGGAGAGTGTAGGGACGCGAGCCGGGCGGGCGACCGCTGAGATGGCGGGAGTAGTTTTCGATGCCGTTGCA